>JASEGZ010000003.1:83433-91260 GCA_030018935.1 Syntrophales bacterium | reverse complement strand
TCATGCATATGTCAATGTATTTATTTACTATTTGCCAATATTTTTAAACGGGTTTCGTAAGTCAATATTCGCCTGCAAACGTCAGCCTTAATATTGATAATTGCGGGGTTACAGATAATCTTTAGTGGAGGCATGCACTATCAAGAATGAATATACTATTGATCGAAATAAATCCCTTTATCCCCACGGCCGTTCCCATTTCTCTTGCCTACATCGCCGCTTTTTTGAGGGGTCAAGGGTTCAATGTGGAAATTGTGAATATTGGTGAGAACACCCCTTTTTCACTTAATCTCCTCGATTCCTATATCCGCGACTTTAAGCCTAAATTAGTCGGATTTTCCACCTATCAACGTAACATTCTCTTTGTTCTTGGCATGGCAGATTATGTAAAATCTATTGCTCCGGAGACAAAAATCGTTCTCGGGGGACCTCAGGCTACTTTTATCCCCTCCTCTGCCCTGGAGCCGGGCGGTTCACCTGATTTTATCTGCCGGGGGGAAGGTGAAATCGTGATGCTAAAGATTGCCGAGGCGATAAGGGAGGGAAGGGAAAATGCCATCGTTGCTGGAAGTTCCTGCAGATGTGAGGACCGGTTATTCTACAATGGCCCACCGGTTGAATCTTATGGAGATCTTGATAGATACCCTTCCCCCTATCTTGAAGATGACCTCATAGATTTCTCTAATCTCGAAGAGGCAATCCTCTTAACCTCAAGGGGGTGTCCCTATGGATGTATCTTTTGTTATACCCCTAATGCCTTTAAGCGAAGGGTCAGGTTCCATTCCATTGAAAGGGTAATGGAAGAAATGGGGTGGCTCTATCGGAAGGGGATAAAGAAATTCTGGTTCGCAGATCCGAGTTTTTCCATCAATATTGAGAGGGTGGAGAGACTGATGGAAGAGATCATCAAAAAAGACCTCAAGCTCCAGATCTGGCTGGAAACCAGGGCGGACCTCGTAAATGATGAGCTTTTGAAAAAGATGAAGGCAGCCGGAGTCTATCTTGTCGCCTACGGGCTGGAATCGGCATCAGAAAAGGTTCTCGAAGGTCTGCACAAAAATATCTCCCTCGATGATATGAGGAGAGCGATAAGATTGACCCAGAAATGCGGGATGGACGTGGAATTATTCACCCAGTATGGTTTCCCCCGTGAGACCTTTGCTGATGCCATGAAGACACTCGAGTTTCTCAAGGATAACGATGTAAAGATCAGGGGGAATTCTAACTCTCAGCAGATGCAGGTGTACTTTGGTACGGAGGTCTTCGATTCTTATAAGGAATATGGTATTCGCCCCATAGAAAAGAATAACCCTCTCTATATATCTATAGGAAAACAGTACGAAACGGAAAACCTGTCTTCTCACGATCTGAAAAGGATCAGTGCCCTCTGGGAAAAGGAATCTCTCGACGGGGCGAAGAGAAAGGTCTCGTAAGGTGTAGTTACGGATCGAGTTGCGAGTTGCGGGCCAGAGGTGAGGAGAAAAGGTTTCATAAAGTTATTTTACGGACTATGGGATGAGGAAAATTCCCAGGTAAGGGGAGGAAAAAGGAATTCTTATCATGTCAGATACTTCGATAAAAAAGGTATATGTTCTCCTGGACAGTAATGGAGGTTCTCTCCAGGAATTCGAGAAACATTTTGCCGGTCTTTTCCCCTGCCTTGATATTTCCTCGGACATCTATCTCCTTTCGGAAGATATCTCGCAAGATTTCTCCCTGGTAAAAGGGACAATAAAACAGGTTGCCCTTTTTCTGGAAAGATACCCTTTTTATAGGATAAACATCCATCCCGTGCATCCATTTCCCCTTTTCCATCCGGGAAGAGATATTTACCACGATCTCTTCCAGATAACGGCTCCTTTTAACAGAGAGGGATACCTTCACCAGAGTGTATCCCGTATAATGATCCTCCCCGTCCTCGCCATGGAGAGGAAGGACAGAAACAACCTAAAACAGTGCAGTCAGTATCTGGATTTCTTGAGGGATCGTTTAATCATCCCCAGCATCTATATCTCCGGAGTTCCCCCATCAGGTATCGGTAATATCGTAAAAAGCGACAGGGAAAGGGTTTATCTGGAACTCACCGAAGGAGAGAAATTAGAGCGGATCGCCAATACCCTGGGCATCCACTCTGTCTTTGACGATCTGGCAATATGGGCCAATGACCCTGTAAAAGGTGATCTGCTGCCGGGATGCCGTTCTGTCATCCTGAAGAGAAAAGACGGCAATATCTATAACTGCTTTAAGGCGTTCTTCCTGAATAAACCTGTTTTGAGCCTTTACGCGGATCGTGGTCTGCCGCTGTCGCAGACACTAAAAGCAGCCGAAAGTAAGCGTAGCGATTGCCTCAACTGCTCTGTGGAATCCCTCGCTCTGATGAAAGATACCCTCAGGATAAACGAACGTGAAAGAGAGGCGGGTGTTATTTCCTTTCATCTCGGGATGGCGCTGGTAAAACGGGAAGACTACGATGGCGCTCTCAAACAGTTTGATCAGGTACCGGAAAACCAGGGTGGCACCGAAGATAGGGGAACTATCCTCCTTTCCAGGGCCCTATGCCACCTCCGGCGGAATGAGGTCGGTAAGGCCATGGCCGCCCTGGATGAGGCGGAAAGATACCTTCCCTCTTCAGTAATGATTTACTACTATAGGGGTCTGTGTGAGTTCGGCCTCAGGGATTATATCGAGGCCATTGACAGGTTCAATGACGCCCTAAGATTAGGGGCTGACCAGCTTCCCCTGGGCGATGTATATTTCTATCTGGGGCTCAGTCATGTCAATATTGAGGAGTATGAAGATGGCCTTGTCATGATGAATCGTGCAGAGGAGTTTTTTACGAACAAAAGTCCCGTCTATTATTACATGGGCATCTGTCATCTGGGGATGCAGAAGTTAGAGATCGCCATAGATTATCTCAGGAACGCCCTTGCCGGCCGGCCTTCCGAGGAAGACCTGGGCAGCATATACCTCCACCTCGGTTTATGTTACAAGGAAATGGGACGGTATGAAGATGCGATCGCGGAACTCAAAAAGGCCGGAGATTCAGAGGAGGGAAGAAAGGACGTTCATAACCTGATGGGCTACTGTTATTTTAAACTGAAGGAACACGATCAGGCTATCGTCTGTTTCCTGAAGGCGGTGGAGATAGATCCAAACTCCGCGATTGATTATGCGAACATAGGTGTGAATCTCAAAGAAAAGGGAGAGACAGAAAGAGCCGTTTTAATGTTCCAAAAAGCCCTGAGCATGGATCCAACCATAGGTTTTGCCAGAAGACATCTGAATGAAATTAACCCGGCTCTGTAGCTTAACTTCCTCAGTGAGGCGGCTTTCGCATTAAGGGATCGCATCTCAGCAGTAGCCAAAAAGCTTAATTATTCCGAAGATCTCTCAGACCTCCTCGTCGGGACTATTCATGCCATTTGTAATGATTTCCTGATGGTTTATAGACATTTCACACCGCTCGGTAACAACTATGAAGTCCTCGATGAACTTACCCAACTTCTTTTTCTCTATGACAATTTCGATGAAATTATTGGACCTGAGGCTGATGGGAAATACCTCAATCGATGGACGACACGATGGACAGCTATCGAGGGTGCCCGAAACTATTTCGATAAGATAACGGAAGAACTGATTGATCCTAACGAGCTTCTCAAGTCGGCCGATCCCTTTACCCAGGATATTGGCCTTGCCTACCAGATGTATGAGCAAACACTTTTTGAAAAAAACTGCACCGATTTTGCCCATCAACAGAAGCTCTGCTACCATCTCCTTAAAGACACGAGAGCAAGTGAGAGCATAAGGGGAAGAATTAAATATGTGATGGTAGACGAATACCAGGATACAAACTACCAGTTTTACCAGTGCTCTCAAAGTTTACGAAACCTGCCCTAGGCAATACCAGTTCTTTCGAGATTTTGACTTCACACCTTCCAGATCAGCGGAAATCTTTTTCGGGGCCTTGGTTCATCAGACCATCGAGGACATCCATCGTTTGGTCCTGGATAAAAGGGCTCATGAGCTGAACGAGGGGAAGATTCGTAAAATGTTCAATTTTAATTTCCGACATCTTCTGGGCTTTTACAAACAACTTTGCATTTACGCTCATATTCTGGAACGGAGATATGATAGGAAGGCGGAAAGGCTTCTTCTTTATTGGACCGGCGAACCCATGCGAGAGGATGCTTTGATGGAATTCCCCTATTCACCTGCGATTGTAGATAAAGCGGGTATTTACTTTGACCAGGTGGTCGCACAGATTTTAAATAAGGATTATGCAATGCACAAGGCCCCTGAGCATAAGGTCTGTAAGGAATGTGACCTACGGATATATTGCGGTCGTGAAGGGACGATCACATTGGCTAAGGAAGAAATATGACAATAACAACAAATCGGGTGAAGAAGATATCTCGACATTGTAAACGGAGGACAGGAATCCGACGTATGATAATGGATTCTTTACAGCAACCTTCTGGCCAACCATGGGAATAGCTCGGAAGATCACCGAACAAGCTACCCCACAAGTTATAGGGCAAGTCACCGAACAAGCTGCCGAACAAGTCACCGAACAAGCTGTGGCCATGTTGCAAGCTGCCTGTGAACCGCGATCACTGAAAGATGTTCCCTAACAATCCTCCCTTGACCTGTCGGTTAAAGTGTGGTATTTATTTATCATAAAGTCTTATTTCCCCTCCCCATTAAAACCCCCCTTTTCCAAAGGGGGGGGATGAACTACCCCGCCGCAAGCGGACGGGGTATCAAAACCATGCCGTATACAAGTAAATAACGCCGCAAGCGGCGGGGAATTGAACCCTAAGAGATTAAAGAGAGGGTAGTAGAGTAAAATTTAAGTTAACGCTTATGGCCCATTAAGGGAGAGGGAGTTTTTGACTTTTTACAGGGTCATCATTTATCAATGAACTTAAAAGGGTACATAACATGCCTATCTATGAATTTGAGTGCAAAAAATGCAGCCATGTCTTTGAACGGTTCATGAAGATCGGAGAGGGTTATGAAGATCTGGCCTGCCCGGCGTGCGGGGTAAAAGATCCAAAGAAGTTAGTTACCGCCTTCAGGACCAATCTCTGGTCAACATTCCTCGACGATATGGAAAGAAAGGTCAACCCGTATAAATTCAAGTAGCGGCCGCGGGAGTGGACAACTATCTATAAAATTTACGGCAACTTGACCGGCCTCAAGTCGGAACAGATCAAGAGGATCGGGCAGTTCTACCGGCGGAAGGTCCCGCCGGAGAACATCCTTACCCATGAGCTGGCCAGACAACTGACGGAACTCTCCCGGGAGATCAACCGGCAGATCGGTATCCTCATCAGCCGCCGGGGCGAGATTGCCTATGTGATCGTCGGTTCCCACAGGGATATTGTGATCCCCAACCTTGATGCTTTCCGTTCTTCTTCTTCCAGGTTCAAGGGGTTACGGCTGATCCATACCCATCTTAACGGCGAAGGTCTTACCACCGACGATCTTGCCGACCTCGCCATCCTCCGGCTCGATCTCATCTGTGCCGTGGAGGTAGGGAGGGGCGGCCTTCCCGGATATGTTCATACCGCCCACCTGATCCCGGAAAACCCGGAGGGGAAATACTGGCTCATCATGGAACCTGTCCGGCCGGGGGAGATGCCCCTCCTCAATTTCACTTCCTTTACCCAGGCCCTAGAAGGCGAATTCACGAAAAAACAGAAGACCCGCAAGGTGGACTCCACCGACAGGGCAATCCTGGTGCGGGTGGAAACAGACCCGCTTTACGCAAGTCAAAACTCAATCGAGGAATTGAAGGAGTTGGCCCTTTCCTGTGGGGTTGAGATTTTTGATACCGTCATCCAGCACCGTGATCAGATGGACCCCAAGTTTCTTTTAGGGAAGGGGAAACTATCCGAAGTGGTCATCAAGGCCCTGCAGATGGGGGCGAATCTCCTGATCTTCGACCATGAACTGAACCCGGCCCAGCTCCGATCCATTGCCGATTTTACTGAGATGAAGGTCATTGACCGTACTCAGGTTATCCTCGATATCTTTGCCCGGCGGGCCCACAGCCGGGAGGGCAAGCTCCAGGTGGAACTTGCCCAGTTAAAGTATCTCCTGCCTCGGCTGGTAACGAAGAATACCGCCATGTCCCGTCTCACGGGCGGCATCGGGGGAAGGGGGCCCGGAGAAACGAAATTAGAGATCAACCGGCGGCGGGTGAGGGAGCGTATTCATCGCCTTGAGCATGAACTTCAGGGTATCGAGAAGGCGAGGGGTCAACGCCGGGTTAAACGGGAAAAGGCCGGGTTTCCCATTATCTCGATTGTTGGCTACACCAATGCAGGCAAATCCACCCTGTTAAATACCCTGACAAAGAGCCACGTTTTTACGGAAGACCGCCTCTTTGCCACCCTCGATCCTAAAAGCTCGAGACTCCGTTTCCCGAAAGATACCGAGGCGGTGATCACCGATACGGTGGGGTTCATTCAGAATCTCCCCCAGGACCTCTTTGCCGCTTTTCGGGCAACCCTTGATGAACTCCATGAGGCTGATCTCCTCCTCCATGTGATAGACGTGAGCAGTCCGCATTTTGAAGACCATATCACGGCGGTGGAAAAGATACTGGAGGATCTCCAGATCATCGGTAAACCAATCCTGCGAGTCTTCAATAAGGAGGACCGCTTCCCTGACAAGGCCCTCCTCCAGACCCTCTGCCGGCGTTTTCGGGCCACAGCCATCTCAGCCCTGGATCAGGAAACCCTCCCCCCTCTCGTAAAAGAGATGGAAACATTAGTCGTAAGTCGTAAGTCATAAGTCATAAGTCATAAATCATAAGTCGAGAATCTGTGGTTGTATCAGACTCCAGACTCGCATTTCAGGGGTGCAGAGAAAAAAACACCAATTGCCCCTTGACACCCGTCATCTTTTGTGCTAAACAGCCGTAAAATTGCTAACCGGGATTCCTGAAAATGACTGAAAAAAGAAGAGAGCGTGAGCTTGTAAATGAGACCTTGCCTTTGAGCCTCGTGTTGTGCCTCGCTCTTCTTTTGCTGGGATTGCCCCCAGCCCCCGTCGTTTTTAGGAAAAACTAAAACCAGAAAAAAGCATAAAAATCCTAAAGGCCATGGGGTTGGAAAAAGTCCATGGCCTTTTTAGTTTTGGAGACGATATGCACGAAGTGATCTGGCATGGAAGAGGTGGTCAGGGCGTTGTCGCCGCCGCACAGATACTGGCCGAATCCGCCTATCTTCAGGGATTTAAGGGGGTGACCTCCGCCCCTACTTTCGGCCCGGAGAGGAGGGGGGCGCCGCTCACGGCCTCCACGAGGATTGCGAGCGAGCCGATCAGGATGTTTTCCCAGATTGAACGGGCTGACATTGTCGTAGTCCTCGATGCCTCCCTGTTTAAGGTTGTTAACATCTTAGGTTCCCTGAAGGAGGGAGGGCTTATCATCATCAACACACAGCTTAAGGCCGACGAGGTCGAAATCGGCGGGTGCTATGATATCGCCGCCGTGGATGCTGTGGGTATTGCCATGAAGCATCATCTGATCAAGGAGGGGGCACCCATAGTCAACACCCCTCTCCTTGGGGCCTTTGCCAGGGTCTCAGACCTCGTTTCCATCGAGTATATTGAAAAAGGATTGAGGTGGAAGTTATCCGGCGGGGTGGCACAGGCAAATATCCTGGCATTAAATGTTGCCTTTGAAGAGACGACGATAAAAAATAAGTCGTAAGTCATAAGTCGTAAGTCGTAAGTCAAAAGACATAGGACATAGGACGTAGGACATAGGACGTATGACATAGGACGTATGACATAGGACGTATGACATAGGACGTA
>JASEGZ010000003.1:0-83333 GCA_030018935.1 Syntrophales bacterium | reverse complement strand
ATGACTGATGTTTTAATGACTGATGTTTTAATGAGGGGTTTCTGATGGAAAAAAGGGACGACAATATAACCGCCATGTGCAGGCCGGCAGTGGGAGAGGCAGGGAAAACCGGTGACTGGCGGGATATGAAACCGGTTATTGATCAATCAAAGTGCATTCCGGCAATCAAGAACAGGGCTGCCTGCCTCCTCTGCTGGCTTTACTGTCCCGATGGCGTGGTCATTCCAACGATCCCGGTAGGTATTGATCTCGAATACTGTAAGGGATGCGGTATCTGTGCAGAGGAGTGTCCTGCCAAGGCAATTACCATGGTGCATGAGGGGGCAAAAAATGAGTAATGTGCAGATTATGACCGGCAATCAGGCAGCCGCCATGGGAGTCAAACTCAGCCATGTCCAGGTGATTTCCGCCTATCCCATCACCCCCCAGACACCGCTGACGGAGACTATCTCGCAACTTGTCGAGGGGGGAGAGCTCAAGGCCGAGTATATCCGAGTGGAGAGCGAACATTCGGTCCTTGCTGTCTGTATCTCTGCCTCAGCCGTTGGTGCAAGGGTTTTTACCTCTACCAGTTCTCACGGACTCCTCTACATGCACGAACAGCTCCACTGGGCCGCGGGCTCCAGGTTGCCGATCGTGATGTGCTGTGTAAACAGAGGGGTAGGCGCCCCCTGGTCCATCTTCAACGACCAGCAGGATGCAGTGGCCCAGCGGGATACCGGATGGATTCAGATTTACTGCAGGAATAATCAGGAGATTATTGATACCGTGATCCAGGCCTACCGGATTGCCGAAGCGGTCTATGTACCGATCATGGTCTGCTATGATGGCTTTGTCCTCTCCCACACCATGACGCCCGTGGAAGTACCTGATGCCGACCTCGTCAGGGATTTTTTACCACCCTATAAGCCGCACATGATTCTTTCCCCGGAGGATCCGAGAAATATAAATCCCGTTATCTTTCCCTGGAGGCGGCAGGACCCGGAGGGTGTCCTCCGTGACGGTTATATGGAACTCCGCTACAAGCTCCAGAAGGCCATTGAGGGTGCACGTGAGGCAATCGTTACCACCAACCGTGCATACGCCGAAGTCTTCGGGCGGGACCACGGCGGGATGCTCTGGACATACAGGGCAGATGATGCCGAGGTGATCCTGACGGCAATGGGCTCCCTCGCCTCGGAGGCTACCGTGGCTGTGGATATACTGAGGGAGCAGGGAATAAAAGCGGGTGTCGTCGGCATCCGGGTTTTCAGGCCCTTCCCGAAGGAAGAGGTGAGAGAGGTCTTTGTAAATACAGGGGCCATCCTCGTCTTTGAAAAAGACATCAGTTACGGGTACGAGGGGGCACTGTGTTCCGATCTCAAGGCCGCTTTTTACGGTACCGGCAACAGGGCGCCGATCCATAATTATATCGTTGGCCTTGGTGGCAGGGACGTAAAGGCGAGGGAACTCGCCGAGGCGACCCTTTCCTCCCTTGAGGCAATTGCCTCGGGAAACACGGAACCGAAAACACAATGGCTTAACTGTGATACATACCTGCCGGAGACAGGTTAAGTGCCTAAAGTGCACTAAAGTGGGAAGTGCCTAAAGTGATCTAAAATGTAATCTTTGGTGAATTTAAAGAGTTATAGAATTTCCGAGATGGGAAGACAAAAAATAGAGTGGGGTAAAAGAGATGCCGGATAAACTATTCAAAGTAAACAGAGAGGAGTATATGCTGCCGGGGAACAGGTCCTGCCAGGGGTGTGGTCTCTCCCTGGCCTATCGTTACCTTTTGAAGGCGCTCCGGGAAAACACCATCCTCACCATACCGGCAAGTTGTCTTACGGTGCTCCACGGGTTGTATCCCACAACGTCTGTGGCCATCCCCTGTCTGAACTGCACCTTCCCCAGTACGGCGGCCTCCGCTTCCGGCATTGTTGCCGGCTTGAACGCCTTAAACAGAACCGATATCACGGTAGTCGCTGTTGCCGGCGATGGAGGAACTTACGATATCGGCATTCAGGCCTTGAGCGGCGCTGCGGAAAGGGGGACGGATTTCATCTTCGTCTGTTATGACAACGAGGCATATATGAACACGGGTACCCAGCGTTCCAGCGCCACCCCGATGGGTGCCCTGACCACCACGACACCGATCCTCACGAAACAGCAAAACAAGAAAGATATGCTGAAGATCATGGAAGCCCATGACCTCCCCTATCTGGCCAGTACCTCTGCCGCCTTCCCCCTTGACCTCTACGATAAATTCGTCAGGGCGAAGCGTATTAAAGGAACCAGATATATTGAGATATCTGCTCCATGTCCCCCGGGCTGGATATATCCCCCGAAAGATACGGTAAAGATAGGAAGACTTGCCGTAGAGACGGGGATTTTTGTCCTCTTTGAGATCGAGGACGGAAAGTTTCGCTTTACTGGACGGAGTAAGACCCTGGTGGAAAAAGGCAGCAGACTTCCCGTTATCAATTATCTGGAACGACAGGGGCGGTTTAGAAAGATGAGCATCGAACAGTTGACCCAGCTCCAGAAGTGGGTTGACACCAAGTGGAATGAGTACGTAAGACGGGCAGAATAAGGGTCGTAAGTCGGGGGTCAGGGGATAAAATTGCGGAAAAGGTCGCTCCTTAGCTCATTTCATGCCTTTCAGGCTCAATAGGGCCTTTCTTATCAATGCTGCATATCTTTCTGCGGCACCCACGTTTGCGGCCACCATCTCCTTTCCCTTCTTTCCTTTCCTGGTAAAGGTCTCGGTATCACCCATCAGTTCCAGGATGCCCTCGAGTAATTCTCTGTCACTGCGGATGGTAATCCCTGCCCCTGTCTGCTCCAGGAGGGCCTTTTCATCCCTGAAGTCTTCCATAGATGGACCGTAAAAGATAACCTTCCCCCAGGCAGCAGGTTCGAGGATGTTCTGACCGCCCCTCGGTACGAGACTGCCCCCGCAAAAGACCACCGTAGCCAAGCTGTATACCTTGAAGAGTTCGCCAATAACATCAATGATAATAACCCGCTCGTTAAAACGCTTTCTGCCCATTATGATTTCTGTCATCGTGATACTGTCCTCAAACCCCTCCTTTTTCACTAAGGCAAAGACTTCCTGAGATCTTTCCACATGGCGGGGAATGATAATCAGTTTGAAATCAGGGTAGGTCTTAAGTAGCTTCTGATAGACCCGGAGGATGATCTTTTCTTCTCCCTCATGGGTACTACCGGCCACAAAGACCTTCTCCCCCGGCGTGATCTTTAACCTGCGGGCAATGTCCGCCTGCAGATTCGGAGATACCTTTGCCGCCAAGCTATCATACTTGGCGTTACCAAGGATGTGAACCCTCGAAGGCGGCATCCCAAGGGTTTTCACCCGTCGGGCGTCAACCTCGGAGATCACCCCAATTTCTTCAATCGCATTCAGGATGCCCTTCCAGAAGAACCGCGTTATGGCGTATCCCCTGAAAGAGCGTGGAGATATCCGCCCGTTTATCACGACAATTCTCACGCCCCTCTCCTTGCAGGTCCTGATAAAATTGGGCCAGAGTTCTGTCTCCGTGGGGACAAACAAATCCGGTTTCACTAAACCGATAACCTTCTTCGTAACAAACGGAATATCGAGGGGATAGTAGATATAGGATGTGGCGGCAGGGACGAACCGGCGGGCCATTTCCTGGCCCGTTTCCGTGCTTGTGGAAAGAACGATACAGGCCTCAGGGAAAATATCCCTGAGAGAGACGATAACCGGGGCGGCAGCCGTCACCTCGCCTACCGATACGGCATGCACCCAGATCCTGGGGCTGCCTTTCATGCCAGAGATAACATCAGGTGAAATGAACCCGAATTTCTGGCCGAGGCTTTTCCTGTACTTTCCTGTCAACGTCATCTTCGCCAGATAATAGGGAACGGCGAATATGGTAACTATCCATAACAAAATATTGTATAATGCAAACATGTATCATCCCGACCAGTACAGTAACCACGGACTACGGTTCTACGGTGCCGGAAAAAGATTCAGTCATTAGTTTCTCAAGAGACTTCTGAAAAAGTATGATCCAGTGCGGATTAAGATTTTTGGTTCTTTTATAGATAAAAAGTAATCTATTTATGAACTCTTACGTTTAGTCTTAGACAAGTTCGTAATAGTGACATTCATTCCTTTTTCTTTGGCAAGGCCAACTGCCTTATCTATATCATTCTGAGGAACACGCAGTATTTTGCTCGAACTTTTCTGTGTTTTGAGCCTGTCAAGAGCTTTGTTGATAGCTAAGCTTGTGCCTCCTCGCTCTACTTCGATTGCATAATGTCCTCTTTTTGCGTCTAGTCTTTTACCGCCACCAATGGGAACCTCAGTTCTACTGGCAGACCCCTTACCTCTTTTGTGAGAACGACTCTCTACCATTTCATCCTCCTCATTCACTAAAAAAGTTTCTATCAATTCCTCTTTCTAAAAACTATCAACCATTCTACCTCTATTAATCCTGCTGTATGGTGACGTTTTGGTGCAAGTCCCCTTGCCTTTATACGGTCATACCCTACCTCAACGGTTTCAAATCCAACACTTTCAGCTATATCAATGATATATTTGTGGGTATAAACCGGAATCTTCCTAATTACATTATCGCCAACCAAGATACAGAAATGTTTGCCTGGTCTAAGAACCCCGTAGTTCTCTTCAATGTTTTTCTTTATATCTACAAAATACTTATAGACAATGTATGAACGCCTCTGATCAACTTCATAAATCTTCTTCAATGCTCTGTCAAGATCGGCAATACCGAACTGCTGTAATTTACTATATTCCTTTGCTGATACCCTTTCTGTTCCAACAAGCTGTTTTTTTAAATCTAATAGCTTTCCGTTATTTGCCAGTCCTAACCAAAAGAGCTCAAGCTTTATTGATCTAAAATATTCCTGGGCATTGGCATAAGGGGGTGAGGTAATGATTAAATCAACAGTATTATTCTCAAGTCGGATAGAACGGGCGTCTGAGTTTTTCAGCATTACTGCTTTAGGGCGCATCTTTGTTAACGATTCGATTTCCTTAATCCTGTTAGAATAATCCAAGAGACGTTTTGAGTAATCGTTCAGAGCTTCATCTAGAAATTTAAAGGTATTCAAATCCCTCTTTCCATTTGCAATAGCATCTCTCATATATTTGGATATGAAGGGCTTGCTTATTTTAGGATCTGCATTTGCCACCTTTCTGATAACAGAGGAGATACAGACCTTGAAAAATCTATAGATGGGTTCTGATAAATCGGGTTTAAGCTGTTTAAGTACAGCAAGGATTATACCAATCTCTTTCTGAACCTTCTTTTCAAACCAGTAATCCTTATTAGGGAATTCCACAGTTAATGGATCACCATTATACTCCTTTATGGCTGCCTTAAACTTTTCAATGAGCTTTGAAAATTGAAAATGGGATAAATCTATTGGAGTCGTCTTTACCTCTGTTATAAGCTGACCTAAGGGGTTGATATCTATACCATAGGAATGTCTTCCTAACAGAGATGCCTCCACAAGGGTCGTTCCTGAACCACTAAAGGGATCTAAAATATAATCTCCTGGTTGAGTAAGATTCCTAATTACATACTTAGGTATCTGAGGGATAAATTTAGCTGGATAAGAATGGATAGCATGGGTCAAATAGGTTGTGTTAGGTACTTCGGGGCAGAGTTTCCTAAAATTATATTCCTTGTCCCCATTTCTATCTTCTATAAAAATCTGGAAAGGACGTTTATCGTGAAAAAGGTCTGTCTGATATAAAACGGAAGGCTCTTTTATTAAAAGGTCTTGTCCCTCATTCTCCATTTTTCCTACCCCCTCAAATCCTTTCTATATCAGAAACCGTAACCTCTCTATCTATACTGAAGATTTCTCTGAACTTACCTTGCGAAACGGGAGATTGTTTATGCCTTTTCAACAGCCTGACAATATTTTCAGATGTAATATATGCCCCTTGAATACCTGTGAGGTTTGATATCTTTCTTACAATGTTCATTCTTCCCTTAAACCCACCAGCCAAGTATAAATAAAAGGCTAAGTCCAGAATCTTGCCTTGATGGTTGTATTTCTTATATTTCTCAATGTATTCACACATCTTAGGCCGGACAGGTAGAGAAAATTTAGGTTGTGCTTTTACATCAATAATAGCCACATACTCATCATCAATTATGGCTATTATTAAAATATCTGGTTCTCTCCCTTCATGGCTTATATTTTTAGCAATGAAACCAAAACCATCCTCTCCAAAAAGGTTTGTTGATACCTCCTGAAATTTATTCCAGCCTTTCAGTCCAGAAACGGAAAGTTCAAGAAACCGTCTTTCAAATGCCTCTAAAGAAGGAGGGAAAACTTCTTTAGAAATAATCTCCTCTACTTGTTTAAAGGGACACCCTGCTCTTTTGGATATTTCACTAAAAAGCTCTGTTGATAAATCTGTAGTTGGTTTGCGTGCCTGAATGTCTTGGTATACCCTGATTATCTTCCTCTTGGCTAATTCTCCCCTGGGAACTACAGGGACCTGCGTAAGCTTTCTTGTGTCCTTCCTTCTGAAGAGATCAAGGCCATATTGTCTCAGATAAAGCTCTTCAGATTCTAAAGGGTTTGTTCTTTCATGGATAGGGATAAATCTCTCTGGATACCTTTCAAATAACTCTTTAACAGCTTCCTTATCCTTATCCTTGATATAGAAACAGCTTTCAGTCCCCCTTTCTCTTTCAATTGATTGGGTATACTCTAAGTGGTTCACCATGGTATTAGCAATGCTTTCTCTTTCCTCAGCAGTACCAAAGTCCTTTTCAAACTTTGCTTCTTTTTCGATGACCGTTTGTATTACATCCCTTGAATATCCGATGTCTCTTGCAATGGCATCAATTATGTCTCTCTCTATCCTTTTATCTATCCCTATAATTCTTTTAACTCTTCTATCAAGTCCATACATCTCTTTACTATACTTGTAATAAAGGACTGTCACCTCCCGTAGTATAGGATTTTTTCTGAATCTAAGTATCTCTTTGACTTTAGAGAACATTTCTTTCTTGGTTTTCGTAAAAATAACGATCCTTGAAAGTTCCTCTTCTGTTAGTATATTTACTTTCTCATTTAGCAAAAGCTCCAGAATGAGCCTATAGGGATGAATACGAAAATCTGGATTTATGGTGGCCCTTCCTTCCTGAAAATAGGGAGCGGGATACTGGAAAGTAAGAACCTGCTTTGTCAATAATGGAACAGGGTCTTGTCCCCTTACCAAGGCTTCCCCGCATATGGTCAATTGGATTGTTCTGGTCTGGTGTTCTCTGAACCATAGTCCCCACATCTTTAACCAGGCTGCCCAAGTCCTTGCTCCACTCCCTCTCTTGTCTCTCTTACCCCCTGTACCCTTTAGTCCTGCTTTAACAAGTTCATCTTCAAAATCCAATTGCACTGCCGAGCCAGTCAACCATTCCTCACCTACATAATTGGCAAAGATTTTGATAGCTTCAGGGACAGGATTCAGATATCTCCTCGGTCTGGTAACCCACCATGTGTTATAAGACATACCATTTATCCTTATTGCCTGTTACTTCATATCCTGATCAAACCAATTACTTTACCCTGAATCTTAAAATCCCTTTCCACATAGATTGGCTTATAAAGAAGATTTGCGGGTTGAAGCTTGATCCTGGTTTTCTCTCTGTAGAAGCGTTTTATAGTAGCCTCATCGTCGACTACGGCAACAACAATTTCTCCATTATCTGCTGTCTCCTGAGGTCTCACGATAGCAAGGTCTCCCTCCAGGATATGATCCCCTACCATACTATCCCCTTGCACCTTTAAAAGAAAGCACCCTTCGAGCCCTTTTTTTAAATCCTTTGATAAGGATACCTCTCCTTCAATGTTTTCAACGGCCAAGATAGGCAAACCTGCCTGGATTCTTCCAACAATAGGCAGGGTAACCACATTTCCATTTCTACTAACAGAGGGTTTCTCTTCTAAGAGCTTTATTACCCTGATACCCCTGGCTATAGGGTCTCTTTCAATGTAACCCTTTCTTACAAGAGCATCTAAGTACCCCTTGACTGCATTAGGGGTTATCTTCATCACAGCCCCAATCTCTCTCAGGGAAGGAGGATACCCCAATTGCTCAATGTTTTCTACTATAAAATTGTAGACCCCTTTTTGTTTCTCTGTAACTGTTTCCATACCTTTTCCTTTCCTTCTAAAGTATACAGTTGTTATCTTTACAAATGTATACTACACATACATAACCATGTCAAGAACTTTTTTGCTACTGGTAGAATTTTTTTAAAAGTGCTAACAGATTGATATAGGAGGAGGTAGTCTTGTAAATGACACCGTTTAAGGTCTACCACTCTATTTTGAAGGGTATCGCCTGAATGCTGGTTAAAGGCTGAAGGGAGAGAATGCCTTTGAGTGCGGAGCGGAGGGAAACACTGAAGGGCATTCTGGACCCCTTGAATCCTTATAATCTTATTAACTTTTGGGGAGATGATCTACATTTTTAAAGTTGACAGGCCCAGGGCAATGGGAGTAAAAGTATCTATCCCAGATACCGAGTGAAAAAAGGGCTTACCATGGGGAAAATCGCTCCCTCTATACTTTCTGCAGATTTTAGCCGGCTGTGTGAAGAAATTGCCGCCGTGGAGGCAGGGGGAGCCGACTGGATCCACATTGATGTTATGGATGGTCACTTTGTCCCGAATATCACAATTGGTCCCGGTGTTATTACCTCACTGAGAAAGACTACCAAACTACCCTTCGATGTGCATCTGATGATAGAAAATCCCTACCGGTATGTCGAGGACTTCGCCGCTGCGGGAAGCGATATCATCACCGTTCATGTTGAAGCGACCGAGCACCTCCACCGTACCTTAACCATGATCAGGGATATGGGGATCAAGGTCGGTGTTTCCCTCAACCCCGCAACCCCCCTTATTCAGGTTGAACCGGTCCTCGCCGATCTGGATCTCCTCCTTATCATGACTGTTAACCCCGGTTTTGGTGGACAGGAGTTCATCAGCAGTATGCTGCCGAAGATCAGGAAGGCAAGGGAAATGATCAATACCATTTCTCCCGCTGTTTCTCTCGAAGTGGATGGTGGGGTAAACCTTGAAAATATTAAGACGATTGCCGAAGCTGGTGCAGATGTTGTGGTTGCCGGTACGTCCATTTTTGGAAGCAAGGATTACCGTTGTACCATCGCGGCCATGAAGACCATTTTAAATTCCTGAGTTGTCAGTTGCCAGCGATTAACTGTTCTTTCTCTCCTCCTGTTCCCCGATTCTTAACTTACTACGACTTACGACTTACGACTGATGTTTACTGTTATCTGGCCTGTAACATCCTGCCGATGGTCATTATTTCCGCTTCCTTTGTACCTTCGTAGAGCTCGAGAATCTTGGCATCGCGGTACCACTTCTGGACAGCGTACTCATCAATGTAGCCATAGCCGCCGTGGAGTTCCACAGCATAATTGGCGCAGAAAACAGCAGTTTGACCGCCAAAAAACTTCGCCATGGCAGCAAGAACATAGTCTGGCTGTCCCTGATCAATCAGGCAGGCTGATCTGTATGTGAGGCCTCTTAAGGCTTCTATCCTGATTGCCATCTCGGTCAGTTTCAACTGCGTCATCTGGAAGGAGCCAAGAGGGGCGCCGAAAGCCGTTCTCTCCTTCACATACTTGATGCTTGTCTCGAGACATGCCTCCGACAAACCGAGGGCCTGACCAGCGACTCTCACCCTGGTGGTATCAAAAAAGTGCATCAACTGGCGGAAACCATTACCCTCCTTGCCGACCAGATTGCTCCGGGGAACCCGGACATCCTCAAGGGCGATTTCGGCGGTATCACTGGCCCGGATACCCAACTTCCCGTGAATCTTATTCTTCGTTACCCCCGGGGCATCGGCGGGAACGATGATAAGGCTGAAACTGTTGTGTTTCTTCTCCTCCGGGTTGGTAATACACTGGGCTACCATGAAATCACATACGGTGCCGTTCGTGATGAACATCTTGTTTCCATTTATGACGTAGTAATCTCCGTCTTTCACAGCCCTTGCCTTGTACCCGGCCACATCGGTGCCGGCATTGGCTTCCGTAAAGGCCCCGGCGCAGACCGCCTCACCCCTGCACACAGGAGGGAAATAGGTTTTTTTCTGTTCTTCCGTTCCGTACTGAAAGATCGCCTCACAACCAAAGGGGGCAAAAGTGACATTCACCTCGATCCCCATGTCCACCCGGGCCATTTCTTCCGTAATAATGGCATCACCGAGGAAGCCCGCTCCGGCGCCACCGTACTCTTCCGGTATCCAGGCCCCGACAAGACCGTTTTCCGCCGCCTTCTTCCGGATCTCCGGCGTGTACATCTCCTTTTCGTCACATTCATGGGATACCTTGGAAAACTCGGCCACGGCAAATTTGTACGCCATCTCCTTTAACATTTTCAGTTCTTCCGTCAATTCAAAGTCCATCTTTTTTCTCCTTTTACCTTTCGGCTGCGCTCAAGGCATGCCTTATCTGTTGCTGTAATCGTAAACTCCTTTTCCGGTCTTTCTGCCATAGCATCCTGCCCTGACCAGTTTCCTCAGAAGGGGGGCGGGTCTGTACTTATCCCCCAATTCCCTGTGAAGCCCCTCCATGACGTGAAGGAGTGTATCGTTCCCCACCAGGTCGGCTAAGGCCAGCGGACCGATGGGGTGATTGCAACCCAGAACCATTCCCTTGTCAATATCCTCGGCAGTGGCGATACCCTCGTCCAGGGCATAGAACGCCTCATTGATCATCGAGCAGAGAAGCCTGTTCACCGCAAAGGCAGGGGCTTCCTTTACTACAATGACCTCCTTGCCGATCTTTGTCCCCCATTCTTTTGCTATCTCGAGGGTTTCATCGGATGTCTGGTAACCCCTGATGATCTCCAGGAGACGCATGACCGGCACGGGGTTAAAGAAATGCGTCCCGATAAAGCGATCAGGCCTTTTTGTCGCTGCAGCCATCTCCGTGATAGAGAGACCTGAAGTGTTGGTAAAAAACAGGCAATGGGCAGGCACAATTCCTTTCAGTTCGGTAAACACCTTCCTTTTGACCTCCATGACCTCAATAACCACCTCCACCACGACATCGGCGTTTCCGGCAGCCTCTTTCAGATCAAGGGTCGGCTTTATCCTGGACAGAATGCTATCCATCTCCTCCTGGGTCTTCTTTCCCTTTTCCACATCCCGGCCCAGGTTTTTCCTGATCATGTTCATCCCGTTGTCAACGAATCTCTGTTCAATATCCCGCAGGCTAACCTGATAACCTGCCTGAGCACAGACCTGCGCGATACCGTTACCCATCAGACCGGCACCCAGCACACAAATGTTCTTGATCTCCATCACTTAACTCCTCCCTGTTTCTTATTTTCTCTTTGCTGGACCTCTAACTTCAATGGCAGAATAAACTAACAAATTTGCCAAATTGAAGTCAAGCGAAAACAGGAGATACCCCGGGACGGGTAGAAATTTGAACGATTCCGTGATTTATGATATAAAAAACATATCAGCTATCAGCGAAAACAAAAAAATACCAGGGGAAGTCTACAACTCCTAAGAAATGTTCTCATACGTAGGTTTTTGTTTTGACCTGTCTTACTGATAGCTGACAGCTGAACGCTTACAAATAGGGGGCGCCAGACAAGGTTTCTGACCGTGCATATCATCATTGATGGCTACAACTTAATTAGACAATCCGACTCATTGAGGAGCTTTGAGAGGATAAACCTGGAAGAGGGACGTAAGGCTCTCGTTCGCAGCGTGTCACTCTACAGGAGACAGAGGGGACACCGGGTAACCATCGTCTTTGACGGTTGGGAGAACGGTCCTCCGGAAGAGGAAAGGGATCGGGAGGAAGGTATCCATATCATTTATTCCCGGAGGGGTGAAAAAGCCGACGAAGTTATCAAGAGGATGGTTCAGAGAAGGGGAGAGGAAATCATTGTCGTTACGTCGGACCGGGGTATTGCTGATTTTGTCAACCGGAGGGGAGGGGTTACCATCCCCTCCAGGGAGTTTGAGTCCCTCGTTAACAGAACAAAGCTACAAATGTCCGCCAATACCTGCCCTGTGGAAAATAATGAAGATGGGGATGAAAACCACAAAAAGGGAACAAAAAAGAAAGGACCATCGAAGAGGCTATCCCGGAAAGAAAGGGTTCTTCTATCTAAGGTAAAAAAATTGTAACTACTCAGGTAGGCTTGAGAGGGGCAAAGGCTTGAGAGGGGCAAAGGCTTGAGAGGCACAATGCTTAGCAGTTTAATCAGGAAGTTAAGCAGCAAATAAGCAAGACAACTTTGTGCCTCTGTACCTTTGCCCCTAATCCTGTTCCCTGACCTCTGGTTTATTCGCAGACTTTGATAAGAAACTTCTCCAGCAACAACTTCGGGTCTCTCATCGTTGACTTTAGGGCAATATCCATATCTACGAGATATTCCAGATAGTTTACCAGGGCCTTACACGAAAACCGCTCCGAATTTCTTAAGGTATTATAGATAACATAAGGGTGCTGAGCGGTAAGACCCTCTCCACTTTCTTTTTTCCCGGAGTAACCGCTTCCTTCCTTGAGAAGGGGATAAACAGCCCTCTGAAACTGGCTGTAGTCCATACCTGGATTAAAAGGGGACAGCCTACCGGAGTTAATAAATATTTTTGCATGTAGGAGAAACCTGATCTCCCGCATGATCATCGCTAAGATCAACAGGTGATGGACACCCTGATCAAGGAGATCCTTCAGAGTCAAAAGGGCCCTGTCCAGATTCTTCTCAGCAAGCGCTGCTGTTAAATCAAAAACCGTATCTTCCCTCGTTTTTCCGATAACCTCCTCAACATCCTTTTCTTCAATGGTAGCTTTCTCCCCCGTATAGCTGACCAGCTTTTCGATGGCTACCATGGAGTTCCTCAGACTCCCGCCTGTCCTTTTGCCGATGGCCACCCAGGCACTAGGTGTCAGTCTCTTCCCCCTTCTCGCGAGGAGGTCTTTCGCCGTATCCATCAGCATGTGTTTTTGTCTTGTTTCACCCTTGACCCGGGGGAAATAGAGGATTTCTCCCAGCTCGGATATAGCCTTGAAAAACCTCTTCCTCCTATCTACCACCTCGGCTGTCATGATAAGGTGATTTCCCTCTGGGAGGCCTCTTCTTAAGAGACCCTCGAGACGATCCGTATCTTCCCTGTATCGTCCCATATCCAACTCATGGCTGACGCAAAAATCAATGACTCCAGGAAGCCACGTCTCTCTGTTTTTTCCGCCATCTCCTTCAACAGTCCTATGCCAGTCTTCATCAGTGATTCTCTTCCAGCCGTCATCCTTGAGATCATCAAGGCTCCAGCCTGCGATCCTCAAGAATTGCATAAAATACATTGCTGCCCTGGCGAGATTGCTTTTATGATAGTCGCTGATTTTTTGTACCAGATCGGGCAAGGTTTTCCTCGAAGAGAAAATGCGTGTGTTTCCGAGCACAACTACTTTTCTTCCCGTGATAAGAGGGGGAGTCAGGAGGGATTCACAGAGTCTGTCAACATCTTCATTTTCCCCATCCATATAAAAGAGATGCAGAGTTCTGTCACCGGCGGGGAGGATAAGGTCCGTGATTTTCTCCAGGGCCTCCTTTATCAGGTACTCCTCTTCTCCATAGAGAAGGTAACAGGGGGCTACCCTTCCTTCTTTGAGATCACTAAGGACCTTTTTCAGGATTTCCTCGTCCTCACCTGCCTGAAAGTTCATCTGTCAATCTCGAGCTTTCCTGAGCCGATACGGGACGCATCATAATTACTTTCTATCCTGAGAGAGTTTTGGGATACTGAAAATTGGCTTCGTGAAGGGCGAATGCAAGATTTTTTCGTAACCATTCTTCGCGAAGCGAAACGTCCGCAAAGGCAAATGTTTGAGCGCGCAGCGCGAGTTGTTGCCTTTGCAGTGGAGCGAGCGTTAGAATGGTCGAAAAAAGATTTTGAGCCCTTGTGAAGTCAATTTTCAAAGGTCTCTCCTGAATCTCTGACGTGAGTTACTCCTCGCCCTCTAAGCAGGAAAGATGGCCTTGCCCTCCTTACGGCATCATCCACTACACTCTTACTGGGGATTGTGGCATTTAATAGCCTTTTCGCCGCTGAACCTTAGCATATCTCCTGCGTGCCTCAATAGCCTTCCGCTTTTTCTTAACAGAAGGTTTCTCATAGGCTCTACGTAACTTTAATTCCTTGAATAAACCGCTTTTGGACAATTTATTCTTGAGAATCTTCAAGGCCCTCTCCACATCATTATCAATTACCTTTACCTCCAAAGTACTCCTTCCCTTCTTTTATTTTCAAAAAGTTTTGTAAGCGTTCAGCTGTCAGCTATCAACGGTCAGTAAGACAGGTTTTAGCCGAAAACTGACGGCTGATAGCTGAACGCTTTTATAGTCCTGCTTTTTTCGGGACAAAAAAAGGGTAGTACGGCCTCTTAAGTACTCCTTACCCGTGCCGTAATCTACCCCTGTTGGCTCTATAATGTTAAACCACTCTCCTTACTTTGGCGATGATGCCCTTTAACGCCGCTAAAAACTCCTCATTTTCCTCGCGATTTCCAACCGTTACCCTCATGCAGTTTCTCATAATCCCGGGGGCATTGAAATTTTTGATCAGGATACCCTTTGCAAGCAGGTTATTATATACACTATCTACATCAAAATCGCAACTAAAAAAAATAAAATTCGCCTCAGAAGGATAGGGATGAACCCCTTCCATCTCTTTAAGTGCCTTGAAGAGTTCTTCCCTCATGTTGATAATCTCCTCCGCCTGCTTTAAAAAAGTTGCTTCGTTATCTAAATAGAAACCAGCGACGACCTGCGATAGGGCATTGAGGTTATAGGGAAGTCTTACCTTGTCCAGTTCGTGTATCAGGGAGGCAGGACCGATCAGGAAGCCGATCCTCATGGCGGCAAGGCCTATCTTGGACAGCGTCCTTAAGATGACTAAGTTTTCATACCTGTTTAAAAATGGCAGAAAGGTCTTCCCGGAAAATGGAAAATAGGCTTCGTCAACAACCACGATACCCGTTGATTGCTCGATAATCGCTTCTATCTTCTGCTGACTGAAGCAATTACCGGTGGGGTTGTTGGGGTAACTCAAAAATATCAATGGAGTGGTCTTTGTTGTGGCAAGGTGGCGAAGTATGGCGTCCACATCTAAGTCAAATGAGGCATCGAGGGGCACACCAATGACCCTGTGGCCGTTGTTTAAAGCAGAGATACTGTACATGGCGAAGGTGGGCACAGGAATAATAACGTCTAAGGTCTGGCCTGTTAGGGCGGTACAGAGGATATGGATGAGTTCATCCGACCCGTTACCGATCATCAGCATATCCTCTTCAACCCCGTAATACCCTGCAAATCGGGTCCTGAGCCGGTGAGAACCAGGTTCAGGATAGCGGTTCAGGTCAATCTTCTTCATCGCTTCAAAGATACTGTCCTTTAAGGGAGTGGGGAGCGTAAATGGATTCTCATTGGCATCCAGTTTGATTTTACAGGATGGGGCTTCGGCAGGATAGGCCATCTGAGAGAGTACTTCTTCTCTGATCAGATTTTTAAGATTCATTCATCATCACCTTGCCTTCCATGTTCCACCTATTAGTCAAATACTTGTTCCTCAACAGACGTGTCCTGATCTCTTTCTCAGGAGGGGTAAGGTCCTGCTCAATAAACTGGATACCCATCACCTTCTCGAAACCTTCTCGCAAAACCTCACAGAGCATAGTTAGATCAATCGGTGGACTGACATGATCGTGGATTGATGTCACTGATCTTCGCAGTTGCTCTATCTGCTTTTTCCCTTCATGATGGTGGGGCAGCATGACGGCACAGGTTTTGAAGGGATCGAAGTTTATGAGAATGGAACCGTGTTGAAGGAAAACGCCGTGGGATCTCACCTGGGCACTCCCACATATCTTCCTTCCCTCCACCAGAAGTTCATACCGTGATGGCGATGAAAAACAGAACGTCTTTAACAAACCTTCTTGAAAAGTTCTGCCCTCATCGGCAATCTCAGCCTTAATACCGAGTCTGGACAAGCCTTCGGCGATACAACCACTAATGACTCTGTACGTCCCGAGGATATCGGGGGAAAAGAAGGGGTAATTTCCCCTGGCTACAACCGCATAGGTCAACTCGCTTTCATGAAAGACTGCCTTACCCCCCGTGGGACGCCGGACAATATCAATACCATACCTGCGACAGGACTTGACATCTACTTCTTTGCAGATATCCTGGAAGTACCCTATTGATACCGTTGGCGAGAGCCATCCGTAAAACCTGAGTGTCGGTAGTATCTCCCTACGACGATTTTCTCGAAAAATGGCCTCATCAATGGCCATATTCTCAAAGGCACTAAACTGCCTGAAGGGGAGAAGCCTCCATGCCTTCACAGGAAATCAATCGTCCTCCGCTTGCTTCCTGATACTATTAAGTTAATATTCTAAAATCCTTTGCTGTCTTCGTCAGGACTTCACAACCGTCTTCTTCTACCAGCACAGTATCCTCGATCCGTATTCCCCAGAGGTCCGGTATATAGACGCCAGGTTCAATAGTTACCACCATGCCAGCCTCAAGGATACATTTTGATTTAGCCGCTATCCGTGGTGCTTCATGGATGTCTAAGCCCACACCATGACCCGTGCCATGGGGGAAATATGCACCCAGGCCTCCATCCTCGATGCAAGTTCTGGCCACACGGTCAATCTCACTGCATGGTACGCCAGCCCTGACATTATCCAGTGCCCGGTCATGGGCCTCTTTGACCAGTCTGTAGACCTCTTTTTGCCTGGGCGTTGCCTGCCCAACAACAAAGGTACAGGTCTCATCGGAGTGGTAACCATTGTATACCGCCCCACAGTCAATTACCACAATGTCCCCGTTTTCAATCTTGCGGTTTGACGGTGCGGCATGGGGCAAGGTGGTGTTTGTTCCTGAGGCTACAATCGTCGCAAAGGAGACCTGCTCTGCGCCGTTATGCCTCATCTTGAATTCAAGATCAATGGCGATATCCCTCTCTCTGACACCTGGCCTGATAAGATCCCGAACAGAAGTAAGGGCCCCGGATGAGATCTCAGCCGCTTTTCTGATCAAGGCAATTTCTCTCTCATCCTTGATAGCCCTGATGGTGCCGATCTCATCAGATATGGGCTTTAACTTCGCTCCCTTTAAGCTGTCCTTTAACCTTGCGTAGGTGTCATAGCTTATCGCTTGCGCCTCAAATCCGACAGTTTTCGCGCCGTCGTTTAGGATAGCGGTTACGATCCCGTCTATCTTATCCTGATATTCAAAGACCTTAACCTCGGGAGCTTCCTGTCTTGCCTGGGTTGCATAACGGCCATCAACTAACAATGTTGTCCACTCCTGCCCGATCAGGAGGGCTCCCTCGCTGCCTGCAAAACCAGTCAGGTAGCGAATATTTATCATATCAAGGATCAGAATGGCTTCAATACCAAGACGGGGGAGTCTGGAGCGGATGCCCGCTATCCTCTCAGGAGGTACCCCCCGCTCACGCTTTATATTCTCGTATCTTCTCAATGTTTTTCAACCACCCCGTGAGTTCCTTGATCACTTCCGAGTGTCTGCCTTGGGAATAACCATTTCCCGTCCTGTCGCTCAGCATGGCCCTGACATCGTGGAGTTTCTCCGCCGCCTTTTGATTCCCCGCATCCCTTTTAAGGATTTTCTCTAAAATATCCGCTGCTATCTCGAGGTGACCCTGCCTGATGTAAAATTCTGCCAGGGTCATGGTGTGAAAATCGGGGGCAATATACCCGATGTTATCGTAGCCTTCTTCCCCCACCGGGAAAGTGGCGTCGCCTTGAGCGTTTATGATGATGGTATTCAGTTTTTCTGATACTTCTTTTGTCAGGGGTGAGTTGGGGTTCAAGGTGATAAATCTCTGGTAACAGGCAATCGCCTCCTTACTGAACCCCTTCTTCTGATAGATGTTGCCTATGGATACATATATCCTCGACAGGTCAAGGATAATACTTTCCAGTTTACCGAAGATTCCCCTCGCCTCCGCCAGCGAAAGAAATTCTTCCCGTTTTGTGGAATTATTATCGTTCATCAGGACCTTGTCTTTCCAGGGAATTGACGAGGTTTACGAATACCGCGGCCAGGCTATGGGAAGCTAACACAGCAGGTATAGCGTGTCAAGAGAGAAATCTTCCCTCAAGCGTTCAGCGTTCAGCAATCAGCCGTCAGCGAGATAAAGAAAAATAATGAATTATCCATAAAACATTGCTTTAACAATAAGAGTGTGTCTTGTCTGAGCCTCTGTTTTTTTACTGAAAACCTGTTGATATAGGCTGATAGCTGAATGCTTAAAAAATACTTGTTTTGTAAAAAAAGCTTTTTTAATATGTCTGACGGTGTTATAGACGAAGTACCTGGAGGTGTCTTATCATGGTAATAAAGCCGGAACCTCAGGTTTTTTTGTTTTTGAGCCAGATACTGGGGGAAAAAATCGTTGATTCCGAAGGCCGGCCTCTGGGAAAGATCATGGACCTAGTGGCCAGCATGACGGAACCATATCCTTACGTTACAGATATCCTTCTGCTCTTACGAAGCGGGAAAGGGCCGTTTTTTTTGCCATGGCAGAGAATTACTGATGTTGATGGCAAGTTCGTTGTTCCTTCCCTCATGCCGGAGGATATTCGTGAGCCCGTCCTTCGTGAGGGCGAGGTCTTGCTTAAGGACACCCTGCTGGATAAGCAGGTTGTTGATACCAACGGGGCAAAGGTTCTCAGGGTAAATGACCTCCATCTTCTGAAGGCCCGTAATAGCCTTTTTCTGATGCATGTGGATGTCGGCTTTCGTGGTTTGATGCGGCGAGTAGGACTGGAAAGGCCTCTGGAAGTTTTTTTACGCTGGTTTTTTGACTATACCCTTTCTGATAAGTTGATCTCCTGGATGTTTGTCCAGGCGCTTTCTTCCCCTGATCTTCTCCGCCTGAGGGTTGCCCAGAACCGTCTCGCCCGACTCCACCCTGCAGACCTGGCCGATATCATTGAAGAACTGGATATTTATAAGAGGACTGCCGTATTTCAATCCCTGGATACAGAGACTGCGGCGGAGACCCTTGAGGAAACAAACCCGAAAATTCAGGTGAGCTTGATCGAAAACCTGGAACCGGCGGAAGCTTCCGACATTATTGAGGAGATGTCCCTTAGCGAGGCCGCCGATCTCTTGGGGGACCTGCCGAAGGAGAGGGCGGAAGATATTCTCAGGGAAATGGAAGAGGATTTTGCCGAGGATGTCAGGGAATTACTGATACATCCGGAGGAAAAAGCCGGGGGACTGATGACAACCTCTTTTTTGCGTTTTGCCCCGGAAGTTTCCGCCGGTGAGGCGATGGACTTTGTCCGTCGGGAGGCGGAAGATGTGGATTTAGTCTATTACCTTTATGTGATTGATGATGAAGAACATCTTTTAGGTGTGATCAGTCTCCGCGAGCTCCTGACGGCCCCTCCTCAAACCAGCCTTTCTGAACTAATGCATACAAGGGTTGTCTCTGTAAGCCTTAATGAGAAAAAGGGGCAGATCGCCGATCATTTTGCCAAGTATGGCCTTCTGGCTATACCGGTTGTGGACAAAATGAACAGGATCAGGGGAGTGATCATCTTTAAAAATCTCCTTGAGGTGGTTGCTCCCCAACTGGGGAAATAAGGATAAGCGTTCAGCTATCAACCGTCAGTTTTCGGCAAAAACAAAAAGATACCAGGGGTTACTGATCGCTGATAGCTGACGGCTGAACGCTCATAAATCAGGTAAAGAAAGACCATGCCCGTGAATCTTTCGAGGATGAAAACCACAATATTTCATGGCATTTCCAGGCGGGGGATCTGGAGATCGCTAGGGCTTTTCTTTGTCCTTATCGGTCCTGGTATCATTACCTCCAACGTTGATAACGATGCTGGCGGTATTACCACCTATTCTCTGGCCGGAGCTGAGTTTGGCCTGAAGCTTCTGTGGCTCCTGATTCCTATTACTCTGGCGCTGGTTATCATCCAGGAAATGTGCGCCCGCATGGGGGTAGTCTCAGGAAAGGGCCTTTCGGACCTTATTCGGGAGCGATTCGGTGCTAAGATAACCTTCTATTTAATGATTGTCCTCTTTCTTGCCAATCTGGGTAACACCATTGCTGAATTTGCAGGGGTGGCGGCGAGCATGGAAATATTCGGTGTAAGTAAGTATATTTCCGTACCCCTGGGGGCCATCCTTGTCTGGTGGCTGGTGATAAAGGGAAGCTATAAATCCGTGGAAAAGGCTTTCCTGGTCGCCTGCCTTTTCTATCTTTCTTATATTATTTCCGGCTTTATGGGTAAGCCAGACTGGGGCGAGGTCCGTTCTGCACTCCTTACACCCACCTTAAGATTCGATCCTCCTTTCCTTACCATGGCGGTGGGTGTCATCGGAACCACTATCGCGCCGTGGATGCAGTTTTATTTGCAATCTTCCGTTGTTGATAAAGGTCTCAAGGTAGATGATTACAAGTACACCAGGATAGATGTGATATTTGGCTCACTGACCGTCAACGTCGTAGCTTTTTTTATCATCATGCTCTGTGCAATTACTCTCTTTCAGGCTGGAATAAAGATAGAAAGCGCCAAAGATGCCGCCCTGGCCCTCGCTCCCCTGGCAGGAAAATATTGTTCATGGTTGTTCGCCTTCGGTCTGCTTAATGCCTCTCTGTTTGCCGCTTCCATCTTACCACTTTCCGCAGCTTATACTATCTGCGAAGCCTTTGGCTGGGAGTCAAGTTTGAACCGCAAGTTTGCCGAAGCGCCACAATTTTATGGCCTGTATTTCCTGATGATCTTTCTGGGGGCCGGTATAATCCTTTTACCCGCCATGCCTTTAATCTCTATCATGTTTTATTCTCAGGTGATCAACGGTGTACTCCTTCCCTTTATCCTGATCTTTATGCTCCTGCTGATAAACGATAAGAGGATCATGGGGCGTTATACCAATAGTTTACTTATGAACATTGTAGCCTGGCTGACAGTCGCCGCTCTCATATTCCTCTCTGGCGCCATGGTTTTTGTTTCGCTGAGATGAAAACGATGCTGAAAACTCTCATTGAGACTTGAGGAGAAGATGGCGTCCTGAGACGTGGAAGATAAGATATGGAAAAGGAAGCGGCATCAATAAAGGAACGGCTGAATAGGTTGCTCCTGGGACGTGAACGCAGTCCCACGGAACCGGGTATCTTTAGAAAACTGTCACTCGTTGCGTTTATGGCATGGATCGGCCTTGGTTCTGACGGTATCTCTTCGTCGTGTTATGGTCCACAGGAGGCATTCTTAGCGCTTGGCGGTCACTACAGCCTTGCCATCATCCTGGCCCTCCTCACAGCGCTGACCGTCTTTATCATCAGCGCCAGTTACATGCAGATTATCGAGACCTTTCCCACCGGGGGGGGGTCCTATCTGGTCGCCAGCAAACTTCTGGCCCCGCCGGTGGGTATGGTAGCGGGCTGCGCCCTCATCGTGGATTACGTACTTACCATTGCCGTTTCCATTGCCAGTGGTTCCGACGCCGTTTTCAGCTTCCTTCCCCTTATATGGCAGAACTACAAACTCCCCGCTTCTTTTGCCATCCTGATATTTATGACCGTCCTGAATTTAAGGGGAGTTAAGGAGTCCATAAGACCTCTTGTCCCCATTTTTATTATCTTTATCCTCACCCATGTCATTACCATTCTCTATGCCATCTTCTCCCACCTCTCGGATGCCCCCTTGCTAATGGAGCGGACGACAGTGGAGTTGCGGGGTTCTGTTTCTCAATTAGGTCTCGGGGGGACGCTGTTTATGATCCTCCATGCCTATAGTATGGGGGGCGGAACCTACACGGGGATAGAAGCGGTCAGTAACGGGATGCCTTTCCTGCGGGAACCACGTGTGGAAACCGGCAAAAGGACCATGCTTTATATGGCCGTCAGTCTGGCTTTCATCGCCGGTGGGCTCATTCTGAGTTATCTGTTCTTACAGGTTACCCCGCAGGCCGGGAAAACCCTTAACGCCGTCCTCTTCGAACAAGTTGCAGGGCAAGGTCTCGGTGGTTATGGATTCGTGATGGTGGCACTCATATCAGAGGCCCTGATTCTCGTTGTGGCAGCACAGACCGGTTTCCTCGGCGGCCCTACTATCCTTTCCAATATGGCCCTGGATGGTTGGATGCCGAGCCGTTTTTCCGTCCTGAGTGATCACCTCGTAACCCAGAATGGCATTCTGATTATGGGCATCGCCTCGGCGGTAATCCTCTGGGTCTCCGGGGGATCGGTGAGGTTCTTAGTGGTGCTTTACTGCATCAACGTCTTTCTGACCTTTTCCCTTTCACAATTAGGTATGGTTGTCCGGTGGTGGAAATTGCGCCGTCGCTATCCTAACTGGGGGCGCAAGATAACGATCAACGGTATCGGTCTTCTCCTCACCACGTTTCTCCTGATCTCGGTGATTATTGTAAAGTTTCATGAGGGGGGATGGCTGACGCTGGTGATTACAACCTCTCTTGTGACCCTGTCCATCTTTGTCAAGCGTCATTATAACCAGACCGGCCGTTTACTCAAGCGGCTGGAGCTTCTCCTCACAGGCGCCCTTCCCAAACGTGCCGAGGCGCTACCGGCGGTGCAAGTCAGGAAAGCTCCCCCGGCAAAGGCAACGGCCACTACCAATACGGCGATCATCATGGTGAATGGCTTCAGCGGTGTAGGTCTGCACTCATTGTTTAACATTTTGAGGATTTTTCCTGATCATTTCAAGAATTTCATATTTATCCAGATCGGGGTGATTGATGCCGGTCGTTTCAAGGGTGTAGAGGAGATCGAAAACCTTCGGCAAACAGTGATAATGGACCTGTCGAAGTATGAAGAATTGTTGCGGTCTCACGGTTACTATGCGGAAGGTTTATTTGCCCTGGGTACCGATGTGGTGCATGAAGTGGAAAAACTGGCCTCCCAGGTGGTCAAACGGTTTCCCTCCAGTGTGTTTTTTGCGGGTCAACTGGTTTTTCCCAGGGATTCAATGGTTACCCGCGCTTTACACAATTATACGTCCTTTGCCGTGCAGAGGCGGCTCTACCAGCGGGGTATCCCTGTATTCATTCTTCCGATTCGCGTATAAGTTTTATCAGCTTTCACCTTATTTCTGACTGCTGACTTCTTTTTGCTTAATGGAGGATTTGCCCTAACCTGTTCCACCGGAGATCATGGTTTTCCCGGTCCCATGACCAGTAGATAATAAAGGCCTTTCCCAGGACATCTTTCAGGTCTACAAACCCCCAGAATCTGCTATCGTAGCTCTGGTCTCTGTTATCTCCCATGACGAAAATGGAACCCCTGGGGACGGTAACCGGCCCGAAATTGTCACGGGGCTGGATCGAACCGGGGATGATGAAATCATCGGTATAAACACCGTGGGTGTCGTTACAGGGTAGGCTGTTCAGATAGATCTTCTTGTTCCTGATTTCAATGGTATCGCCTCCGACACCGATGACCCTTTTGATGAAATCCTTTGATCTATCCTCAGGATATATAAACACTACAATATCTCCCCTTTTGGGATCACCGATGGGAATAAGTGCCTTTCTGAAATAGGGTATCTTGATACCGTAAATAAATCTGTTCACCAAGATATGATCGCCAATGAGCAGGGTAGGCTTCATGGACCCGGATGGTATCTTAAAGGCCTGGACAACAAAGGATCTGATGAAAAAGGCAATCAGGATGGCAATTACGATCGCCTCTGCGTATTCCCGAACCCTGGATTTTGTTTTGCTCATATTTTCAGTCCCTAAGAATAATAACTACTCAGCAAATGACCCCAACGCTTCGCATTAGGGTTATAAATAAAAGAAACTTGCGCTTCAAGTTTCTTAGGAGGTTAATAGGGGCAAAGGTACAAAGTTGTCTTGCCTATTTGCTGCTCAACTTCCCGATTAAACTGCTAAGCATTGTGCCTCTCAAGCCTACCTGAATAGCTCCTAAGAGTATACATTTGACAAAGTAATAACGGTCATTACGAGGGCAGAAAAGCCTTTTAGTAGAATCCCGGCGCTTCTGCCCATTATAGCTCTGTAGCCAGTCCTGAATGCAGGTTTCAGCCTGTGCTGTCGGATCAGCTCCACGGTCAACATACCGGCAAAGCCACCGAGAAAGGTCCCGGCAACGGCACCAAGGCCAAGGAAAGCAGGAGTCAACAGCATGGCGCCAATGAAGCCACAGGCAACGGAAGCCCAGATCATCCCCTTTGACATTCTGAATCTCGCCGCACCCGCCATCAGCAGCGCAAAATCGAGGGTTTCCGCCAGTAGGACAATAATAAACAGAACGGCGATAATCTTAAAACCGATCCTCTCAAAACCGGTACACAGGGCATAGAGGATAACGTCAAAGAGGATGATCAGCGTTCCCGGTAAACCAAAAACAGTGGAGAAGATACCTGCGAACAGCACAAGAATAAAAACGGTCAATCCTGTAATCTCAAGGGGAGACAACTTAGCTTTTCCTCCTTATCTTCGAAGGTTTGATGTTTTCCCAGACCAGGACGATGGGGCTCGCGATAAATACGGTGGAGTACGTGCCAGTCACCAGACCCACCAGGAGGGCGAAGGCAAAGTCGTGGATAACCGCCCCGCCAAAGAAGAACAGGATAGCCACGACAACAAAGACCGTAAAAGATGTCAGGATCGTCCTGCCCAGCGTCTGATTGACACTCGCATTTATCGTATCCCTCAGGCTCTGTCTGACATTTTTCCTCACGTTTTCCCTGATCCGATCGAAGATAACGATGGTATCGTTTATAGAATATCCGACAATGGTCAACAGAGCGGCCACGATCGTCAGGGTAAACTCTTTGTTCAGCAGGGAAAAGACACCGACGGTAATAGTGACATCGTGGATAAGGGCAAGGATGCCGCCGACGGCGTAGCGAAACTCGAACCGCCAGGCGATATAGATGAGCATCCCGAGCCAGGAAAAAACGAGGGCCATGATTGCCTTATTCCTCAGATCACTGCCGACTTTGGGACCCACAACCTCAACTCTCTGCACGAGAGATGCCCCCCTGCCATAGGCTCTACCCAAAGCATCTTCGAGCCGCCGGGAGATATCCTTGAGGAGATCGGAGGAGATGCTTGCCGTCCTAACAACAACCTCATCACTACCAAACTGCTGAATGATGCTGTTTTCCAGGCCAAGGGATGTGAAAACACTTCTTATGCTCTCAATCGGCGGCTCCTTCTGAAATTTGATCTGAATCAGGGTGCCCCCGGAAAAGTCAATGCCAAGGTTGAGACCTCCCTGCCAGATAACCGAGACAATACTAATGATAATCATAAGAAGGGAACACCCAAAGGCGAACTTCATCTTCCCCACAAAATTGATATTGGTTCCTGGTTTTACAAGTTCCATTCGTTTTTCCTCTGATTTTCCTTAAATACTGACTGCCTTGATCCTTATGTTCCAGACGAAATAATCAAAGATAATCCTTGTGACAAAAATGGCGGTGAACATGCTGGTGACGAGACCGATACTCAGGGTAACCGCAAACCCTTTTACCGGTCCCGTTCCGAACTGGAAGAGGAACAGGGCGGCGATGAGTGTGGTCACATTGGTGTCTAAGATGGTGAGGAACGCCTTGGCATATCCCGCTTCCACAGCGGCCCGCGGCGTTTTTCCCAGGCGGAGTTCCTCCCTGATCCTCTCAAAGATGAGGACATTGGCATCCACAGCCATACCGATGGTAAGAACGATCCCGGCAATGCCGGGGAGGGTGAGGGTGGCCTTAAAGGCCGCCAGCGCGCCCAGGATGATGATCATGTTCATGATCAGCGCCACGTTGGCGACAATACCGGAAAGTTTGTAATAGACCATCATGAAAAGAACAACGAGGATGCCTCCGATGATCACAGAAGTGATACCCCTGTCAATGGAATCCTGTCCCAGAGACGGCCCCACTGTCCTTTCCTCAAGGATGTTGACCGGCGCAGGAAGGGCGCCTGCCCTCAGGACAATTGCCAGATCACGGGCCTCTTCCATGGTGAACGATCCTGTGATCTGGGCCTGGCCCCCGGAGATCCTCTCCTGGATCACCGGCGCGGAGTGCACCACACCGTCGAGAACAATGGCCAGTTTTCTTTTCACGTTTTCCGCCGTGATCCAGTCGAAGTCTTTCGCCCCCTGGGTGTCGAATTTTAAGGAGATGTAAGGCTCACCGAAACGATCACTTATTTTCACCTGGGCAGACTCGAGAGAGCTACCGGTCATAAGGGTCCTGTTTTTCAGCAGGTAAGGTACGATGGTTCTACGTCCCGCTTCCCTGTCCATCTGGTAACCCTCGGCGATGATGCTCCCTTCAGGGATATTTCCCCGCAGGGCTTCATCCAGGCTGTGTTCCTCATCAACGAGTTTAAATTCGAGAAGGGCCGTTTTCCCGATGAGATTTTTGGCCCGGGTGGTGTCCCTGATGCCAGGGAGCTGTATAATGATGCGATCATCACCCTCGGGGATAATTTCCGGCTCAGAGATGCCGAATTGATCAATCCTGTTTCGGATGGTTTCCAGGCTCTGTTCCACGGCAAGTTTTTGTATTTCAGAAGCGCGCTTATCCCTGATCTTTAAAGAAACCCTTTCCCTTCCCTCAATAATCTCTGATGATGTTAGTTCAAGATCGGGATAATTGTCTTTGAGGGTTTTTTCCAATCCACCCCTGGAGGCGCTATCGGGTAGTTCAAGGATGATATTCCCTTTTGTCTGTTTGAGCTGTCTGAAACGGACTTTATTGTCCATCAGGGTTTCCTTCAGGTCGTTTGAGATTCTCTCCATGGTGGCCTCCATGGCCTTTTCCGTGTCAACTTCCAGGGCAAGATGCATTCCTCCCTGAAGATCAAGACCCAGATGGATTTTGTCCCTGGGGAAATAGTTCTTCCACGGGGAGGGAAGGTTGGAGATAAGGGATGGTGTCAGATAATATAATCCCCCAAGGAAGACGATTATCGCGATAGCAGCCCTGATCCCGATACTTTTGAACATAGTTTTTTTCCTTTCGAAATTACTCCTTTCCTGCCTTTTGCAGGACAGCGCTGATAAAATTTCTTGAGACCTTTATCCTTACCTTTTCAGCGACCTCGAGCGTAACAACGGTGTCTGTGATCCCTGTGACTTTCCCATGTATCCCCCCCGAGGTGATCACCATATCGCCGTGGCTGAGATTTGCCTGCATCTGTCTGATTTCTTTCTGCCTCTTCTGTTGAGGCCTGATCAGAAGAAAATAAAAAATGGCAAACATAATGGCGATCATAATAATAAAACTCATGTCTCCTCCCTTGGCTCCCGTTCCACCTGCCCCACCCATGGCATAAGCTAGATTCATCATTACTCTTTCCCCCTTTTAATTATTATCTGCCGGCTCAAACGCACGGCTGATCGCTTTTAGACCTACTCCTGGCAAAATTACTTTTGAAATCCGCGTATTGACCATTTCTTATCGCTTCTCTGATCATCTCCAACAAATGCATGTAGTAACGGAGATTGTGGATCGTGTTCAAGATCATAGCCAGGATCTCCCTGGCCATAAACAGGTGCCTTAAGTATGCCCGTGAATAGTGTCTGCATGTGTAACAGTCGCAGGAACTATCGAGGGGTGAACTATCATCACCGTAACGGTTGTTTTTTATAACAATCTTTTCGCGATTTGTAAATAGTAATCCGTTTCTGGCACACCGGGTAGGTATCACACAGTCAAATATGTCAATGCCGTGATAAACACATGCCACAATATCTTCGGGCGTCCCCACACCCATAAGATACCTCGGCTTGTCCTCTGGAAGGAGGGGGGTAATCCCAGCAACGATTTCCATCATCATCTCTTTAGGTTCTCCTACGCTCAATCCCCCCAGGGCGTAGCCATCGAAACCGATACCGGTAATGTCCTCTACCCCTCGCTTCCTTAAGGCAGGATAAATCCCCCCCTGGACGATGCCGAAGAGGGCCTGGCAGTGGTTGTTTTTCTTTGCCTTTCTGCTCCTTCTAGCCCATTTTAGCGTCAGTGCCATGGATTTTTCCACCTCCGCGAAACTAGCGGGGTAGGATATGCACTCATCGAGACACATCATGATATCTGAACCGAGGACCTCCTGAATCTCAATAACCAGCTCCGGACTGAGGAATTGCCTGGATCCGTCAATGTGAGATTGAAACATCACCCCTTCATCAGTGATCTTTCTCAGGGCACTGAGGCTGTATATCTGGAAGCCACCACTGTCGGTGAGGATCGGACCGTTCCAGTTCATGAACCTGTGCAAACCTCCCAGATCTTTAATGATTTTATGACCGGGTCTCAGATAGAGGTGATACGCGTTGCTGAGGATCATTTCTGCCCCTAAGTCCCTCACCCATTCAGGTATGAGGGACTTTACCGTACCCTGGCTGCCTACCGGCATGAAAACAGGGGTGTTCACCTCGCCGTGGGGTGTCTGTATCTTCCCCAGCCGTGCCCCGGGGGTCGGATCCTTCTTGAGCAGTTTGAATTGATACCCATCACCCATCATACAACCCGCAATCAGCAATCACCCATCACCCATGACTTATGACTTATGACATACGACATACGCCTACAGGATCAGCATACAATCTCCGTAGCTGTAAAAGCGGTAGCGATCCTCTATTGCCCGCTGGTAGGCCTTCTGGATCAGGTCTTTACCTGCAAAGGCACAGATAAGGAGAAAGAGAGACGATCTGGGGAGATGAAAATTGGTGATCAACGCATTGACCCGCTTAAAATGGTAACCGGGATAGATGAAAAGTCCGGCGGATCCTGCTGATGGTCTTATCCTGCCCTGTTCGTCTGAGGCTGTTTCGAGTACCCTCGTGGAGGTGGTACCCACGGCAATGACCCTTTCCGCGCCACTGATCATCTCGGCGGCTTCTTCCCCTATCTCAAAGAACTCTTCCTCCATCACGTGGTCTTCCACGAGTTCCGTGGCGAGAGGAAGAAATGTCCCGTAGCCGACATGGAGTGTGACAGGAGCAATAAGAACCCCCTGATTCTTTAAGGTATTCAGGATATTCCGGGAAAAATGCAGACCGGCAGTGGGCGCCGCAACCGATCCGGGAACCCTTGCATAAACCGTTTGGTACCTTTCGCTATCCTTGCGATCAGTTACGCAATCTCCTCTTCGCTTGATATAGGGGGGCAGGGGAGCCTTCCCATATTGATTCAGGAATTGATCAAACGCAAGGGCCATGGTGAAGGTGATGAGCCATTTCCTGTCCGATACCCTGTCAATTATCCTCGCCTGACATCCTCTGCCAAACCAGATCTGGGTCCCCACACGGACTCTCTTTGCCGGCCTTAATAATGCCTCCCAGGTCTGACCAGGGGGGGTATCATCCCGCTTTCGCAAGAGAAGAATTTCAATCGTTCCTTCTGATGTCTTTTTCCCGATCAGCCGTGCCGGTATCACCTGCGAATCATTGATTACCAGGACATCCCCCTTCTGCAAAAATTCGGGAAGATCCTGAAAAACCCTATTCTCCATCATGCCGGTTTTTCTATGGACAACCATCATCCATGCCTGGTCTCTCACCTCGCAGGGTTCCTGCGCGATTAGTTCTTTGGGAAGATGGTAATCGAACCCCTCTAATTTCATTCTATCTTCTCCCGAAATAGACGAGGATCAGTCCGGCAATAATGGCCAGTAATCCAGAAATCCTCAGCGTTGCGGGAGGGAGCTCAGCCAGTCTCATCAGGTAGGTCTTAATCTTTTCCGGAAAAACGAAATGTGGAAGTCCCTCTATGATAAAAACCATTCCCAGCACGCAGAGAAGAAACTTCATCGGCCATTTATCCCTTGTCTCATTTTGACGGCTTAGTAACATATTCGTTCAATTCTTACAATGGATTCTTGTCATGAATTCCCGTAGATGCTTTTGTGATTATTCCCTATGACAGGCGGTGTCTCTGTCTGCTATCTACGAGATGGGAATCAAAACCCGAATCGAACCCCCCACCGGTAAGAAACATGGTGTTTCCGAGTGAACCTGTCCTTATCCATAGCAAAAGCTTAAGGAGGAAAACAATCATGGTTGGCAAAGTAGATCACATAGGCATTGCGGTCAGTAATCTTGAGGAGTATTGGGACGCCATACTTATTTTGCCTATTTCTGATAGGCAGATATGATAAAATAGCCACATGAATTAAGTATAGTGTCCCCAGATTTCCCACCCCAAAATTTCTCTAATGGTTGATACTGATGGCCGAGTAAAAAAATTTCTTGCTCTTAGTAGGATTTTACTATAACTTTGCCATGTTATTATGTTCAAGATAAAAAAGTTTAAAAGAAAAGAGGATAAAAATGATAAAGAAAATTGATCATGTAGGAATTGCCGTTAAAAGCGTGGATAGTGCAATATCATTTTACGAAGAAATGCTTGGTGGAAAGCTTGTTTCAAAAGATCGTGAGGAAGGTCAAAAGCTTATATCAGCCAAGGTTTCCATGGGGGATAGCATGCTGGAAATTATGGAATCACTAAGTGTTGATGGTGTAATTGCTAAATTTATAGAGTCTAAGGGAGAAGGAATCCATCATCTATCCTTAAGGGTTGAAAGCTTTGAAGGCTTCTTAAATGAACTGGAGGGAAAAGGTGTAAAAATCGTTGGGAAGGAAATTACTCCTGAAAGAAAAATTGCCTTTATTCATCCAAAGAATACCTCTGGGGTACTAATTGAAATCATAGAGAAGAACACTGCTGTCCCAACGTTAATCGAATAGATTCAATTGGTTGCTGGGAGGTTCCTCCTGGTTTGTGTAGCTGATATTTGAAAGTGCCTGAAAAATTGGAGTTTTTTCGAAAAGAGTCACACTCAAAATCTGTAGAATTGTGTAGAGACTTTGGTCCAATTTCAAGGCTTTCTTCACAATGGCCACGAGAACATAAACCGAGATGGCGATCCATATCTGAGTTTTGACTGCATTCTCGGTGGTGCCATAAAAGGCCTTGATCCTGAGATGCTGCTTGATCCACTTGAAAAACAGCTCGACCTGCCAGCGGCAGCGATAGAGGTTGGCAATCGTGATGGCCGGCAGGACGAAGTTGTTGGTCAGAAATACAAACGTTTTGTTGTTCTTTGAATCGAAGTAGCGGATGCGTCGGAGTTTTTCCGGGTAGTCCTTTTTTGCATAATGACCCTTGAGGACGACAATCTGATCGCATTGGACGCCGGTGGCTTTGTCGACAGGCTGGGAGTAGAGGCGTGTTCGGCTGAAGTTTCTTTTTGTCCGAGTGACAAAGAATGCCGTCGCTCGGTGGATCTTGTAGAGGCGGGCAAAATCCAGATAGCCGCGATCCATGATATAGATGGCCCCAAGCTCGATGATCAATTGGTCGAGGATATTGACATCGTGAACTTTCCCCGTGGTGATAATCACCACAGAAGGAATGTTTCCGTGCAGATCCAGAAGGGTATGGAGTTTGATTGCCCCTTTGCGTTTTCGGAACTCGGCCCAGGGGAAAAGTGCCAGACAGAGGTCGATGGTCGTAGAATCCAGGGCATAGACCGCTTGATCCAGTTCGATACCGAAGGAATCGGCGGCGTAAAGTTTTCTGGCTTTCGCGATGAGGATTTGAGCAAAGTCGGCATAAATCCGCCAGTCCCGGGTCTGATTGGCATGCGCGAGGGTATTGCGGGAGACCTTCCCCCGGATGCCCAAATGATAAAGTCTGGACTGGGTTGCCCGCAGGCAGACTTGGATATCCCTGAGGCTTTCCCGGTAGGTGAGTTGGGCGAATGCCATGCACAGGTACTGGTCCCAGCAGGAAAAGCTGATCACCTTGTGATTGCCGTTGTATCGATCGACGCATTTTCGGAATTCGTATGTGGGAACAAAGTCCATCAACTGGGCAAAGATCGTTTTCCCGGAATTCATGTGCTACCTCCTCATTCATTGATGAGGGAGTTTGGCACATCTGGAAAAAAAAATTCAAATCGATAAATGACATTTTACGTTAATTACGATCCAATATTATGAAGTTAGAGAGCTCTCAAAAAGCAACGTTGGGACAGCAGTGCTCTGGGGTACTAATTGAAATCATAGAGAAGAATTAAATTCAGCCATTAGCCATTAGTTAGCCCTAATTATCAGCAAAGCAATATCAAATCTTTGCATCTTTTGATAAAATAGTTATGAAATACCAAATATGAAATTTGAGTGGGATACCAGAAAAGCCGAGATAAACTTTAAAAAACATAAGGTAGCATTTACTGAGGCTGCCACAGTTTTTGCTGACACGCTCGGCATAACTATTTATGACCCTGATCACTCAAAGGATGAGGAGCGATATATTACTATCGGGCATTCACATCAAGGTCGCATCCTGATAGTTGCCCATACTGATAGAGGCGATCGGATTAGAATAATCAGCGCGAGAGAATTGACTAAAACAGAAAGAAAGGCTTATGAAGAAGGAAAATAAACAAGAGCTCGAAGATGATCTGCGTCCAGAATACGACTTAAAGTCGTTATTGAAATCTGGAATTCGGGGAAAGTATGCCCATCGTTTCCAAGAGGGTACCAATATAGTGCTCTTGGAGCCTGATGTAGCCAGCGTATTTCCAAACGGTGAAGCAGTGAATGAGGCATTACGACTGGTCATACAGTTGAGGAAGGTTCCAAAGACCAGGCAGTCTCGGACAGTTCGGGCATAAGAAACAATAATTTTATAGGGGCTAACCAATAAGGATTGAGACGACCCGAAGCGGTCGTTTCAATCCTTATTGGTTAGGGCGGACCGCTCGCTACTGCTCGCTTGGCCTTCGGCCGTTCGCCCTATCGCCGCTGTTGAGCTTCGGCTCTTCACGCCCTTGAGGCTCCGCTCACGCTCCGCCTATCAAGGGCGTTCGAGCCGACCCCGCCCTACGGGCGGTTGCGCTCCGCTTGGTTTTTGGCACGGAAATTCGCTTACGCAATTTCCGCCCCCAAAAACGGCAGCTCAACAGCGGCGTTAGCAGGTAAGAAAATAAAGTATACCAATTTAGTTATAAATAGTATTGACATAGGTATAAATAATGGGCATGATAAAGCATGTAAGCAGATTCATTAGATTGGAGGTGTTTTATGCCCGGAGTCAAAACGGCAATATCACTAGATGAAGAATTACTTATAAAAGTCAATAGATTAGCCAATGACTTGCATGTTTCCCGAAGCAAGGTTTTTACCCTGGCTGTGCAGGACTATTTAAAAATACAAGAAAATCAATCTTTGCTTGCTCAGTTGAATGAGGCGTATGAGGACTTTCCTAGCGAGGAAGAAAGTGAAATTTCAAAATCCATGCGTATCAAACACAGCAAAATTATTGAGCAAGAGTCATGGTAATTAAACAAGGTGAAATATATTGGGTTGATCTTTCTGAACCCAAAGGCTCAGAACCGGGATATCGTCATCCACATATCGTAATTCAAAACAATTTATTTAATGCCAGTCGAATAAACACTATTGTAGTTTGTTCCCTTACCTCGAACCTTAACCGGGCAAAGGCTCCTGGCAACGTCCTGTTGAACAAAGGCGAAGCAAATCTCCCCAGAAAAAGTGTTGTCAACATTTCTCAAATTTTCACAGTCAACAAAAGTGATTTGGTTGAGAAAATAGGGCAGGTTTCAACAAAAAGAATAATGGAGATTCTTGATGGCATAAAATTGCTTACCGAACCTCGAGAGATTTGAGGGGAAAAATAGGCCTAAGTGAACCTGTCCCTATCCGTATATTTAGCAAAAGCTTAAGGAGGAAAACAATCATGGTCGGTAAAGTAGATCACATAGGTATTGCGGTCAGTAATCTTGAGGAATCTGTGAAGTTTTACGAGGAAGCCCTGGGGCTTCATCTGCATGGGACTGAGGTGGTGGAAGAACAGAAGGTTAAAGTGGCCTTTCTTCCCGTTGGCGATACGGAAGTCGAACTGCTTGAAGCTACATCTGGCGACAGTCCGATTGCCAAATTTATAGAAACGAAGGGTCAAGGGGTTCAGCATCTAGCTTTCAGGGTGGACAATATAGAAGCGGCCTTAGAGTCCATGAGGGCAAAAGGGATCAGATTGATAGATGAAAAACCGAGATATGGCGCCGGCGGGGCAAAAATAGCATTCCTGCATCCCAAAAGCACCAACGGAGTATTGATCGAGCTGTGCGAAAGAAAATAAGAGAGACAGGAGGCAACTAAATGGCATCAGAGAAAATTAGTGAACTACATAAAATGAAAGAAACGATTGAGCAGGGGGGTGGAGGGTCCAAGATAAAAAAGCAGCATGAATCCGGAAAGCTCACGGCACGGGAGAGATTAAATCTTCTGCTGGATGAAGGGACCTTTGTGGAGATTGATGCCTTTGTAAAGCATAGATGCAACGAATTCGGAATGGAAACTACGGAGGCGCCGGGGGAAGGAGTTATTACGGGTTATGGATGTATTGACGGCAGGCTTGTGTATGTCTTTGCCCAGGACTTTACCGTGATCGGTGGTTCCCTGGGGGAGATGCACGCCAAGAAAATCTGCAAGGTACTGGATCTGGCGTTGAGAATGGGAGCCCCCGTCGTCGGGATTAATGACTCCGGTGGAGCGAGGATTCAGGAGGGTGTGGATGCCCTTTCGGGATATGGACAGATCTTTTACAGAAACACAATTTCTTCCGGGGTTATACCTCAAATTTCCGTCATTATGGGACCTTGCGCCGGCGGGGCTGTTTATTCACCGGCCCTGACAGATTTTATCTTTATGGTGGACAAGACAAGTCAGATGTTCATTACAGGACCCCAGGTAATTAAGGCATCTACAGGGGAAGAGGTCGAGCCGGAAAAACTGGGTGGGGCAATGACCCACAATCAAACCAGCGGAGTCGCCCACTTCCTCAGTCCAGATGAGGCCACCTGTATCAAAGATATCAAGAAGCTTTTGAGTTTCTTCCCCTCCAACAACAGGGAAACTTCCCCCGTGGTTAAATTTGAGGGCGATGTAAACGGAAGAGAAGATACGCTCAACAGCATTGTTCCCGATAACCCAAGCAAGCCCTATGATATGAAGAAAATCATCGTTGCCATCGTGGATCATGGCGATTTTATGGAAGTACATTCACGCTATGCCAAAAACATTATCACCGCTTTTGCGAGATTAAACGGCTACAGCATAGGGATTATCGCAAATCAGCCCAGCGTACTTGCCGGGTGTCTGGATATCAATGCTTCCGATAAGGGGTCAAGATTCATCAGGACATGCGATGCATTTAATATTCCACTATTGACTCTCGTTGATGTACCGGGTTTCCTGCCGGGGACCAATCAGGAGTTCGGTGGGATCATCAGGCATGGCGCAAAGATGCTTTACGCATACTCCGAGGCGACGGTACCCAAGGTGACAGTGGTGACAAGAAAAGTTTACGGGGGGGCGTATCTTGCCATGTGCGGTAAGGACGTGGGGGCAGATATGGTTTTCGCCTGGCCGGGGGCTGAAATTGCCGTGATGGGACCGGAGGGGGCATCAAACATCATATTTAAAAAGGAAATAGAATCCGCCGCCGACCCTGCCCAGGCGAGAATGGAGAAAATCCAGGAATACAGGGATAAACTTGCAACCCCCTATATAGCGGCCAGCAGGGGATACGTAGATGATGTAATGGAACCTGCCATCTCAAGAGCGAGGCTGATCAGGGTTTTTGCCATGCTAAGGGGAAAGAAAGAAACGAGACCTGATAAAAAGCACGGCATCTTCCCCGTGTAATTTGTAACTATTCAGGTAGGCTTGAGAGGGGCAAAGGCACATATTGGGGACAGATTTGAAATCTGTCCCCACGTCCTGCCTATCTGCCTGTGCGTTGCACGCAGACAGGTTCGCTGCTTAACTTCCTGATTAAACTGCTAAGCATTGCCCCTTTGCCCCTCTGTGCCTCTGCCCCTATTAACCTGAGAGGTTGCGCTTACTTCGTCGTGACACCTCTTTCTTTCAGGGCAGCCTGTGCTGCGGCCAGGCGGGCGATGGGCACGCGGAAGGGTGAGCAACTTACGTAGTTCTGGTTGATGCGGTGGCAGAATTCGATCGAGACCGGGTCGCCACCATGCTCGCCGCAGATACCAACCTCCAGATCAGGTCGGACAGCCCTGCCCCGTTCGACGGCTATTTTCATCAATTCGCCGACACCATCCTGGTCAATGGTTTGAAAGGGGTTCCGGGGTAAGATCCCTCGTGTCACATATTCAAGCAGGAAACGGGACTCTGCATCGTCACGGGAGTAACCGAAGGTCATCTGAGTCAGGTCGTTGGTGCCAAAGGAAAAAAACTGGGCAACACTGGCGATCTCACCGGCGGTGATGGCCGCCCGTGGAATCTCAATCATCGTACCAAATTTGTATCCAATTTCTACCCCCTTCTCTTTCATTACCGCTTTGGCTACACTCTCAAGCTGCGGCTGGATGGCCTTGAGTTCATTCACGTGGCCGGTAAGGGGGATCATCACCTCTGGTTTAACCACCACACCCCGCTTAGCCACGTTACATGCCGCCTCAAAGATAGCCCGCACCTGCATCTTGACAATGCCTGGCATCATAATGCTGAGACGCACACCACGCATTCCCATCATGGGGTTGCTCTCATGCATGCCCTCGATGGCGGTCAGGAGGGATTCGAGTTCGGCCAGTCCCTCGGTTTCGCCTTTGATCCGCTTCTCAATTACCTGTTCTAGCACATCCCGGTGATTGGGCATAAACTCGTGGAGCGGCGGATCAATCAGACGGATGATCACAGGCAGACCGTTCATCGCCTCGAAGAGGCCTGTAAAATCACTGCGCTGGAAGGGGAGCAACTCATTAAGGAACTTTTCACGCTCCTCTTCACTTCCGGCCAGGATCATCCTCTGCACGATGGGTAGCCGTTCCTCCTGGAAGAACATGTGTTCAGTGCGGCACAGGCCGATGCCCTGCGCACCGAAGCTACGCGCTCGTGCTGCATCTTCGGGATAGTCGGCGTTGGCCCAGACCTGCAGGCGACGGACTTCATCAGCCCAAGAGAGCATGGTGAGCAAGCTGGTTTGTTCCTCCAATTTGGGGGCGATGGTGGGAATCTGGCCGACGAAAGCTTCGCCCGTGCCGCCATCAACAGAAATCCAGTCCCCTTCTTTGACTACCGTGCCGTTTGCAGTAAGCTCCCGTTTTTCCAGGTCAATGACCACATCGCTTGCCCCGACCACACAGGGTACGCCAAATTGCCGGGCCACTACAGCCGCATGGCTCGTCGCACCCCCTTCACTGGTGAGAATCCCTTTGGCGGCGAGCATGCCATGCACATCGTCCGGCTTGGTGAAGGGACGTACCATGATCACATTTTTGCCGGACTTGCCCCACTTCTCGGCTAGATCGGCATCGAAGGCTATCACCCCCACTGCAGCGCCAGGAGAGGCGTTAACGCCCGTGGCCAACAGATTCCCTTCCCCTGATGCCACTTTCTTAGCCTTAGGATCAAACTGGGGATGGAGCAGGGTATCAACATGGGCCGGGCTGACACGCATCAAGGCATGTTCCCTGGTGATAAGTCCTTCATTTACCATATCCACGGCGATTTTGATGGCAGCCCTGGCCGTGCGTTTGCCGTCACGAGTTTGCAGCACCCATAGCTTTTTCTGCTCGATGGTAAACTCCATATCCTGCATGTCGCGGTAGTGTTTTTCCAGCTTGCGGCAGATGTCCACAAATTGAGTGTAGGCCTCGGGAAAGTCTTCCGCCATTTCGTCAATCTTTTTGGTGTTGCGGATACCGGCCACCACATCCTCACCCTGGGCGTTGATGAGGTAATCGCCAAAGAGCACCTTCTCGCCTGTGGAAGGGTCGCGGGTAAAGGCCACGCCAGTACCGGAGGTATCGCCCATATTGCCAAAGACCATGGTCACAATGTTGACCGCCGTGCCCAGGTCATGGGGGATGCCGGCGGCGTTACGATAGTCTATTGCCCTCCGGCCGTTCCAGCTTTTGAAAACGGCCTCCGTGGCCAGCTTAATCTGCTCAATCGGATCTTGTGGGAAATCTTGTCCGGTCCTGGACTTGAAGATTTTCTTGAATTCCCCTGTCACAGCCCTCCAGTGGCTGGCCTCAAGGTCGGCGTCACTTTTCACACCTGCTTCTCTGCGTGTCTCTGCGATCACCTCCTCAAATGGTTCATCGTCAATACCCATTACCACAGAGCCGAACATCTGGATGAGGCGCCGATAGGAATCGTAGGCAAAGCGTTCATCACCTGTCAGTACGGCCAAACCTTTTGCCACCTCGTCATTAAGACCGATGTTCAGAACGGTGTCCATCATGCCGGGCATCGAGAATTTAGCGCCGGAGCGGCAGGATACCAGCAGCGGCTTGGCAGGATTACCAAACTTTTTGCCGGTTTGCGCCTCCAGCCTTTTGAGCGTCTCCTGTTCCTGTTGCCACAGATCACCGGGAAACTGTCCGCCGGCAGCCTGGTAGGCATTACACGCCTCTGTAGTCACAATAAAACCGGGCGGTACGGGCAAACCAATACGCGTCATCTCAGCCAGGTTAGCGCCCTTACCTCCCAACAGGGCACGCACACCGTCCCACTTGCCGCCAACATACCTTTCAACCTCTGCAACTTCATCAAAAAAATATATCCATTTGTTTTTCACTTTCGCGGTCTTACCTCCTTTGTAAGCATTCAGCTATCAGCGAACAGCCGTCAGCAAAGTAAGAAAAAACAACACGCTATTTCCAAAGTGTTACGTTGACATAGTATAGAGGTGTTTTATCTAACCATTTGTCTTTACTGGAAGCTGACAGCGGAAAGCCGAGCACCTACCTCCCTTTTGAGTTAGCAGCGAGTATATGGGGAACAGGATGGGGTGTCAAGGGGTAAAAGAAAAAGATCAGTACAGTTGTAAATCTTTTTGTTGCATTCAACGGGATATTTTGGATATACTAAATCAAAACCTTTGAAAAACTGAAAATTGGCTTCGTGAAGGGCGAATCAAAGATTTTTTCGGGCACCATGCCATCGCAGCGAAACTAAATGATGCATGGTCGAAAAAAGATTTTGAGCACTTTCGAAGACAATTTTCAAAGTTCTCAATCAGATAAAAGAGGGGGGGGAATTTATGTGTCAGGCCAATGCATACATCGAGCGTGGTGGAGTTGAAGAAGTGGTCATGGAGAATGTGGATATTCTCGAACCTGAAGGGGGAAAGCTTTTCCTCCGTTCTATCTTTGGTGAACAGAAGATACTGCCCCTGCGGATCAAGCGTATTTCCCTGGTTAACTGCAAGATCATCCTGGAGGAATAGAGCTTACCACGCGGAAGGTTTTAACGGTGCGAGACAAAAGCCATTTTAGGCTTGACACATCTGTCCAAAATTCATATAAATAAACAATTACATCGTCAGACTAAAAACTAATGGAGGAGGATGCTTTTTTGGCTACCCATAGATCTGCAGAAAAGAGAAGCAGGCAGAATGAAAAGCGCCGTTTGAGAAATAGTGCGATAAAATCCCGCGTCAAGACAGGGATTAAGTCAGTACTCAAGGCTGTTGAAGGAAAGGACAGGGAGGGTTCAAAGACCGCCCTGGTCCATGTCATACCACTTATAGATAAGGCAACGGCTAAAGATGTGCTTCATAAAAAGACAGCATCGCGTAAAATATCAAGATTATCCAGAAAGGTAAATGCCCTTTCCGAAAACTTGCGATAAAAACAGAGACTTTACCCCCATCTTTGCTTTTTTTAGCGGGGGATCTCAAGGCCGGCCTGAGAGCAGTAAGAGAAAAATTGTTCCTTGTACCATTTAACCGCTAAGTAATATTTATACCAATTAGTATCAGAAAAGTTAGCAGCTAATATGACCCCCTCTACCTTCCTCTGGTTGAATTTCTCCTTTTCAAAATTTGCAAAGGCTTCCCTCAGCCATTCATTCTCGTCGTAGGTGCATGCAGGATCTTTCCTTTCAAAGAGTCCCTGAGCAATGATTGTTTTTTGCCAATTTTCAACCCTTTCCCAGTCTGTCTTCTCTGTGAGGAGGGTATCAAACAGGATAGCAAATTTTTGCCTCTCGCCTATAGCCTCTTGCCTATAGCCTTCATCCCGATATTGAGGATGCCTCTGCAGGTAATTTTCCAGATGCCCCTTTATTTTTTGAAAAGCCTCCCTGTATCTTACTCTGTTATCAATTTCCCCTGACGATTTGTACGCAGTGGAGAATTGATCACTGTAGTCGTACTCATAAGACCATCTTAAGAAAGGCAGGTCCGGGTATTCCATCGCCTGCCCGTGGCCGTAAGCGGGCATGGCCGAATCAAACAATTTGTCAAATTCATTCCCTGTGAACCATTTAAAGGCCTTTGTGAACTTATCCGACCAGTTCCACGGAATTTTTGACAGTGTCTTACATTCCTTGATATCATTTACTTTGCTCAAAATGCCGGAAAAACCCTGATGTGAGAAGGTGTCTGCATAGGCGTGCAACACTATTCCCAACTTAATTAGTTCGTCCTGCTCAAGCCCTTCCCTCAATATATCTGTAATAACTGGCGACTCTTCATCACAGCGGAGTTTTTTGGCAAAGTTTGGCCCCTTGCAACCGGGCACGAAGTGAAAGGCGCAGGTGTTGTTTATCATTGCCTCATAGTTGAATGTCTTCATGCGAGTGTAGGAATGGCAGGTGGCCATATTGAAAAAGGTCGGCTGATTATCAATATTATCCAGTTGGATAAGGCCCCTCCCCGGATTTCCGGCAATGACAATATGATTTATCCTGGCATCGTCTACAAACTGTGATGCGTATGCTACCTTATGGGCACTCTCCTTTTTAAAGCCACATACACGACAGAAAGCTAAGAGAGCATAATAATGGGCATCTATTTTCATTTCATTTCCCTTAGCAACGAGCAAGAGCAATGGACGATGGGCTATAGGTTATTGTCCCTTGCCCCTCTTCTTCCTTTGCTAATCTTGAGACCTTTGCAAAATTGAAAATTGGCTTCAGAAAGGGCGAATTCGCAGAATCAGTGTAGCTAATCAAAGATCGGGGAGGGGGGCTCTGCCATCGCAGCGAAGCGCCCGCCAGGGCAACTGTTTGAAGGCGAAGCCTGAGTTTTGCCCTAACAGCGAAACTAAATGATGCATAATCGTCAAAAGATTTTGAAGCCCTGATGAAGGCAATTTTCAAAGCTCTCAATCTTATCTTCCGTTCGGCTCCCCATAGTCTTCCTTATTCTCGGCCGCTTTGAGGTATTCCTCCCCTTCTTTGAGAACCTTCCGATGTTTATTCAAGATATTAATAATCTCGATAAAGAGGGGAATGTCTTCCTCATTAATATCCCTTAATGCCCTTAAGAATATCTGTTTTTTCTTATTTTTCGCAACTTCCTTCAAATCCGCGGATAGCAGTGCCAGAAATCCAGTTGTTTCTTCTTCTAAAAAGAAATAACTCAGGGGAATGGCCAAGGCATCACTAATCCTCTTCAGCACCCCGATTGAGGGAAGCTGTTTACCCCTTTCTATCTTCCCGATGTAAGTATAATCAACCTTGTCGCTTATCTTTGATGCAAGCTCTCTCTGAGTAAGCCCCCTTTCTTTTCTTACCTTTTTTAGTCTCTTGCCGATCTCGGTCCTCAATTTTGAAACTCCTTAATAATGTGTAATTATCACTCAATTTTAGAGGATAGTCAATAGATAACCGGATAGATTTCCTCTAATCCCTGCTCCCTAATCCCTAACGCAGTCCCGTAGGTTTGTCGAGTGAGCTAATTTTCTCTGAGACCAGACCAGTAAATATGACAAATAATCATTTTTATATTGACAAACAAGAATATATGTCATATTTCATAGCTGTAAGTGGTGTGATAGATGGAAAAGATAGAGATTCTGGCAAAACTGAATAAGTTAAATAGCTTCTCGGCTCTATCCACTGACGAGCTAAAACTGTATATCCTCCTCTTAATATCTGCCCGAGAATTAAACAGGAAAGAACAGATTGATCTGGAAATTATCAGAAGAGTCTTTGGAGAGTTTTTTACCATCGAACAGTTAAAGAAAATGGGAGTTAGCCTGAAAAGATATGGACTGGCCAGCTTATCCTTTTCCTGTCTGGAGAAGGATAAGAACCACCGTACATCAGACAGTAACGGTTGGAGTACCAAGTTATTCTTCGAATTGTATGATGATAGTTTTGGAGTATAACCCCGGAATTCACATAGTTCGTTGCTGTGAAGGGAGGAGAAAGGTATGGGGACGAGAGTATTAACGGAGACCTGGACAAATGATTTGCAGGAACAAGAGGTATTAATATTATCATTAAAGGAGGAGATCGTCTATCTGAAAAAAAAGACGGCAGGATTACGGCAGGAACTTGAGTACTGCAAAGAAGTCCTGGCAAAGAATGGTATTGGGTACTGTTCTTCTCCTCCTACACCTCCTGAAAACCAATGCTGAACCTTTTTAGCTGAAGTCCTCTTTCTTCACAGATTTGTCTCAACGCTTGAATCTTTTCGGAAGTAATTTTGCGGAAAGATATGATTATCTGGGAGGGGTAGTGGTTTTCAAGAAGGACAGGAAGGTTTTGGAGATTCCACCTATTATCAATGCGTGGAAGACCATTTGAAGGCGAAGCCTGAGTTTTGCCCTGGCAGCGAAACTAAATGATGCATAATCGTCAAAAGATTTTGAGCCCTTGTGAAGTCAATTTTCAAAGGTCTCTCAACCATGAATAGGTTTAGTAACATATTTAGTCAGTTGTTACAATTATTTCCTTTGAGGTACCGCCGGTACCGTATGTTCAAGAACAGTTGAAACTCAGTTTCACTTAATTCGGACAGCACCTTACGATGTAGGGTGGTGAATTGAGGTTGATGGAATGTGTTCGCCTGCGGGTCAAGGATATTGACTTTGCTGTTCGGCAGATCACCGTCCTGGTTTCCAGCAGAAGTTTCCCCTCTATCGGAAAGGTACGGGGGTAAATGTTATGACAAATAAGACTAAGGTGATCCAGCCGATGATCTTCCTTCTTTTATCGAGGGGAATCCATTCATAAATAACCGGCGGATGATCAAGTCCCATGAAAAACAGAATTACCGCCCACACAAGCCAGCCACTCCAGCCGGTCATCCCGAGGACAAGGAGAAGAACGAGAATCGCCCTGGCTAAAAGCCTCTGTCTGGAACCGAGTATCGCATAGGCCACATGTCCCCCGTCAAGTTGACCGACGGGGAGAAGATTCATGCAGGTTACCAGCAAGCCGATCCAGCCGGAAAAAGCGATGGGATGAAGGATGAGATTTGTATCTTCCGGCATGACACCACGAGCAAGCCAGTTAAGAAGGGAAAAAAAGACAGAGGCGCCCAGATTGATTCCTCCCTCTCTTGTTCCCGGAACTATTTCTGAAAGGATAAGCCCGACAAACAGAACCGGCACAGCGACTATCATCCCGGCCAGGGGACCCGCCGCACCTACATCAAGGAGAGTTCTCCTGTCCATGATGGGGGATCTCATTTTGATAAATGCCCCGAAGGTTCCAATAAACGACGGTGCCGGTATGAAATAGGGAAGGGTTGCATCTATATGATGTCTCTTAGACATGAAATAGTGACCGAATTCGTGTGCCCCCAGGATCATCATCAGGGTAAAGGAAAACGGTATCCCCTTCCACAGAGACAGGGGATTTTCGAAAGGGTTGATTCCCCGCTGGAGCGCACCGGCAATAAGGGTAGTAAGAAGTGTGATAAAAAAGAGAATGAGATTAACCGAAGGTAGTTTGCGCATCTTACTTTTATGGAAGAAAGATATATTGTGGTACCTCAGGAGCTATACCAAAACATGGGCAAGTTAAGGAGGAGAAGTGGTGGTAAGAAAAGATTGGTCAACGATATCTTTGTTTTATACTTAGAAACCAGCCGGGGAAACATCTGCCTGTCTCAAAATTGCCTTCAGAGTTTCCCGGTAAGAGAACATTTAGCTTTTATTGACCCTCTTTCTAAGTTCTTTGCCTGCCTTGAAGAACGGTAGTTTCTTGGAAGACACGGGGATACTTTTCCCCGTTTTGGGATTTCTACCTGTGTAAGCATCATAATTTCTCACTACAAAGCTCCCAAAGTCCCTGATTTCTATCCTGCCGCCCTTTTTTAGCTCTTCGGTAAAACCATCAAAGACTAATTTGATTATCTCGCTCGCCTTCTTCTCTGTCAGGCCTTCCTTTCTACTCAAAGCTTCAATGACTCCGGATTTATTCATAAACTCATAAACCCTCCTTACGATAACCGAACATACCAAACAGAACTGTTTTTATTGTGGCAGACTATTATTTATTTTCACAATGAAAGTCAAGATAATTTTTATCGTACACCGGTCATTAAGAAAGCAGCTTCTGAACCTCCCTCTTAGTTAACGACCTGTATGCTCCTGCCTTCAGATCGCCAAGATAAACGTCTGATATGGCTACCCGGATAAGTCTCACAACCGGATGACCGAGGGAAGCAAAACCCCTTCTGATCATCCTGCTTCTCCCCTCGGTAATGGTCAAATTAACCCAGCAACTCTTCCTGTTTATCTTTTCAACATGAAAAGCCTCCGGTTTGAACTTCCCGTCCTCTAATTTTAGACCCCTTTCAATAGACCTGACCTCGGCGCTGGTCAACTTTCCTCTGATCTTTACCCTGTAAATTTTGGGAATCCCGAACCGGGGGTGCAAAAGCCTCTGGGCAAAATCTCCGTCATTGGTCATCAATAAGAGTCCTTCCGACGCATAATCAAGTCTCCCTACGGGGAACACTCTTTCCGACACATCGGACAGCAGCTCTGTGACAATCGGCCTCCCCTGAGGATCATGAAGTGTCGTCACGTAACCCCTCGGTTTATTCAATATCAGGTAAATCTTTGCTACTTCAGATGATACTAAGTTTCCATCCACCCGGATCTCATCTTTTTCGACATCCGCCTTAGTTCCCAACTGCCTGACGACAACGTCATTAACACTGACCCTGCCCTCCCTGATCATTTTTTCGGCGGCCCGTCGTGAGGCAACACCGGCACGGGTAATGATTTTCTGAAGACGCTCCTCCATAACCATGACCCATATCAAATCTTCACCGCTTCCCTGACTTCTGCCATTGTCATACGGGCTATCTTTGTTGCTCTGCTATTTCCGTCTTCAATGATTTCTCTGACTTCCTCGATATGGAGCCGGTAATAGTCCTGGCGATCATGAATCGGTTGCATACCTTCCAATATCCGGGCTGCGAGCCGCTCTTTACAGTCTGTACAACCGATGCCTGCTCTTTTGCATGCAACCGCAATTTCAGCGACGTCATCTGATGGTGAATAAATCTGGTGGAAGGTAAAGACATTACAGAGGTGAGGCCTTCCCGAATCGTTTCTCTTTATGCGCTGGGGATCCGTGAACATGGCCGCTACTTTCTTTTTCAGGACATCTCCCCGATCACTGATATAAATCGAGTTTTCATAGGATTTACTCATTTTTCTCCCGTCAATCCCGAGAAGTTTAGGCACATCTGTTAACAGGGCCTCTGGAAGGGGGAAAATTTCTCTGTACAGAAAATTGAATCGCTTGGCGATCTCACGGGTGAGTTCCACATGGGGAAGCTGATCCACACCTACAGGGACACCGTAAGCTTTGTACATGATAATGTCCGCTGCCTGGAGAACCGGATAACCTAAAAAACCAAAGGTTCCGAGGTCTTTATCGGCCATTTCTGCCTTCATTTCTTTATACGTCGGATTTCTCTCCAGCCAGCCGAGCGGGGTTATCATGGAAAGGAAAACGTAGAGTTCTGCGTGTTCCTTGATGCTGGACTGGATAAACAAAGTACTTTTCGCGGGATCTAATCCTGTACTGAGCCAGTCTATGACCATATCGTCGGTATTTTCTCTGAGCTTATCTGTGTTACTATATTCACTGGTCAGCGCATGCCAGTCGGCTACAAAATAATAGCAGTCATAATCGCCTTTGTTTTGCAAAGCAAGCCAGTTTTCCAGCGCCCCATGAAGATTTCCCAGATGGAGCTTTCCCGTTGGGCGCATCCCACTCAATATACGTTTTTTCCCCAAGAGATACCCTCCTCATAAAAAAACTAAGGCCCCCATATCCTGGAAAACAGGAGGCCTTAGTTGCATCATGTTCCTTATGACTTTTTACTTTACTTTCTCGGCTAATCCCTTACCGGCCCTAAACTTCACCACTTTTTTGGCAGGTATCTTGATAGCCTTGCCGGTTTGAGGATTCCTTCCTTCTCTTGCCTTCCTCTTAACAACGGAAAACGTACCGAACCCCACCAGCCCCAGTTTTCCATTCTTTTTAAGTTCCCTGGTTACCGTGTCCACATACGACTGTAATACCTTTGCCGCTGCTGCTTTTGTAATGCTTGCTTCTCCTGCCATAGTTGCAATCAATTCTGCTTTCGTCATCCTTTAACATCCCCCTTTCCTTAGTTATTTTGGTGCAAAATTGAAATAACCACCTGGGAATGGTTCAACCCTTAACCGGGCACATACCTGGCTAATGAGCTCGCACAACCCCACCATTTCCAGGAACTCATTCCCCTGAAACAATAATCAGAAGATATTTCCCGCTTTTTGCTATTGAACACTTCTTAATGGCCGTAAACTTAACTGCTTCATTAAATTAGCTTAATGTGCTGCCAAACAGTAAAAAGAAAGAAAAGGAATTACCCCGCAAATAAAGGATTCATGGGATGCCTAACACAAAAAAAGGCGAGAAGCAAGAAAAAAGTTACATTTTTTTTAATTTTTTTTAATAAACATAGACAAGTCATCATTTCTTCTTTACCAGAAAATACAATTCACCCTTTTCCTTCAGGCTCCCCGCCAGCATTTCAGCCCCGTCACCGGTTCCGCAATACAGGTCTATCCGCCCCGGCCCTTTTATCATCCCACCGGCATCCTGAAGGAGGACAAAGCGAGAAAAAGGCATCCATCCGCCGACATTTCCGTTGTTTAATACCGGTTTTCGCGCCCTGATAAAGGCGAGGGCTCCTCTTGGAAACATCTCGGGATCGGCGGCAATTGTTCTGCCGGAAGTGATGGGGAACCCGAGTGATCCGAGGGGACCGTTTTCCACGATGCGGAAAAATACATAACTCTCATTGTGATGGAGATTATCTGAGAGTTCCTCAGGGCGCTCCCTCAAGTATCTCTTGACTGACTGGTAAGAAATTTCCCCCTTTGAGATTTTCCCTTCACTCAGTAAGAATCCTCCCACACCACGGAAAGGGTGGCCATTCGATTGGGCATAGCCAACCTGAATAAACCTGCCGTCCGGCAGTCTTATCTTACCGGAACCCTGCGTATGGAGGGAAAAAAGGTCAACGGGATCATCAACCCAGACAATCTCCAGGTTTCTGTCTTTTAGAGCACCTGCTCCATCAATCTCTGCACGGGTATAATGAGGGATTACCTCCCCATTGTGCAATCTACCGACAATACGCTCATTCCCGAACTTTTTCCTGAATTTACCGAGGTTGACCACCACAGTATCATCAGGAGTTTTGTAAATTGGGTACCTGTACCTCTCAGTTCTTTCGAGGGAGCCTTCCAGGACCGGCTCGTAATAACCGGTAAAGATGACAGTTCCCTTCTGATCAAAACCAGTGGCCCGGTAAACATCAAACGTCTCCCTGATCTTTTTCCTCTTGAGTTCGTTAGCATCCGGGCTTCGTATGATATCCCGAAATGCGAGAAGGGATTCCTTTAATTCCCGGGCGGTGTACCGCTTATCCCCGTAACGATAAAGAGAGGTCGTTGCTCTGTCGTAATATTGCAGGCTCCTCTCAATGGCCAGTTCAAGGGATGCCTGGTCAAGATCATCGTCAAAAGAGGGGAGGCGATCTTCAGGAATCAACTCCAGCGGGGATAGTGGGACCGGTGGTCTGGGTACCGGTTTCTCAATCTTTACCGCACATCCCGCCCCCAGGAGTAGAATTGATATGAAGAAAAGAGGGATAAGGACTAAAGCCTTTTTCATTTCCATATCTGAAGCTAACGTTCCCGGGCTTTGCGAAGTGCGAAGCATTTGGAGACAGCAGTCTTTTAGCCCGTGTTATCTGCTGTTGCGGCCGGAATCATTTTGAGAGTTCTTTAAATCTCTCTACTGTCAAATCAGCATCCCTGAGAATGCTTGTCAAGACTTTCGGGTGGAGAATCTTTCCTGAATGATAAGGTATTGTTGCCCTCCTGCCTTCTTTATTCTTGTATATCTTGTGGCTCCCACTCTGCCGTGAAAAGGAAAAACCTGCTCGTTCTAACACCCTGATTATATCAGCAGCAGTTACCCTCAGTAGTTTTTCACTCATAATGCTACTTCCATCATGGTGAGACTTACTGATTCTGCCTGAGGAATTTCTTCATTGCTTTCAATTCTGTCTTCTATGTGAAGGCGGATAGCGTCTTTGATATTCCCCAAAACCTCTTCATAAGTGTCACCTTGTGTGTAGCAACCCTGAAGTTCGGGACAGAGAGCAAAATAACCATCACTGTCCCTCTCAATAACAACTGAGAATTTATATATACTCATTTTCCCCTCCCATTTAAACCAACATTTATCAAACTTTCTTGACTCTACCCTATATTCAACTAATGGGATTCTACTACGGTCACAAGATCCTTTAAACAGCCATAAACCTTATCCCCCACACCTCTTACAAGTCTTAACTGCTCTAAGCTCTTATAATCTCCAATGGCTTCTCTATAAGCTACAATTGCCCTTGCCGTCTTTATTCCTATACCGGGGAGAGCTACCAATTGTTCCTCAGTTGCTTTATTGATGTCAATCTTCTTGAGGTTTGAACCAGCCCTCTCTTTGTAAAGCTGACATTCCGTCTCGAGATCACCAGCATCTACCCAACTTGCTGACTGCTGCCATATAATGATCAGACTAAAAAGTATAAAGATAATCTTTGTGAATAGGATTTCTGATCTTGATGGTCTTTCTTCACTCTTTAACACAATCTTCACACCCTCTTCCTAAAATAGGTGCTTTTAATTATTTCTCCCTATCCGCAATTGCATATAACTCATTCACAGACGACACTGACGTGTTTTCTTGAAATATGGAAGTATAGACAATAGTGTCGTCTATACCACTAATAGTAATCTGTAATAAAAAGTCAACGGAAAAAATTAGAAGAAGTCGCCATAGTATTAAAGTTCCCTGATCATGGCTACTTCATCACAGTAGTCCGGGTATTTGGAACATCTGAAGCAGTCTGACCAGATCTTTTCGGAAAGGGTTGAACGGTCAACTTCCTTAAAACCTAACCGCGCAAAAAATTCCTTCTTGTTGGTCAAGGTAAACACCCTGAACAGTTCAAGGGTAATCGCCTCGGAGGTACATGCCTCCACGAGCCTTCTGCCGATACCCCTGTTCCTGTATTCTTTATCCACGTAAAGAGACCGGACTTCCGCCAGGTTTTCCCAGAAGATACTCATGGCACAGATGCCGACGATATGAACCGGCTCCCCACCCTCATCAAGATACACAAAAAAATCTCTCAAGTTGCTATAGATATCCATCAGGGAACGGGGGAGTATCTCCCCTTTTCCTGAAGAAACATTGATCATCCCGTGGATGGTCTTCACATCACCAATCAAAGCTTTTCTCAACATTTTCCCTTCCCTATAAAACATCAGTCATACGTCATACGTCATACGTCTTACGTCATACGTCATACGTCATACGTCTTTTGACTTTTGACTTTTGACTTTTGACTTATGACTTATGACTTATGACTTACGACTTACGACTTATGACTTATGACTTATGACTTACGACTTATGACTTATGATTTCCTTTTCGAACTGTGAGAAGCATCTCACGGGCATGTTCCCGTGTCTTCTCTGTCAGCTCCACACCACCGAGCATCCTGGTAATCTCTTCCAGACGTTCCTCGGGAGAGAGAACCCTCACACAGGTGTTCGTCCTTTCCCCGGAGACAATCTTCGTAACACGGTAATGTCTGTTCCCGAAACAGGCGATCTGCGGGAGATGAGTGATGCATAATACCTGGTGATACCCTGACACATCCCTGAGCTTCTCGCCGATAATTTCCGCTGTTGCCCCGCCGATGCCACTATCTACCTCGTCAAAGATGATCGTCCCCACAGAACCTGTCCGGGCAAGTACCTTTTTCATTGCCAGGATAATTCTGGAAAGCTCCCCGCCGGAAGCGGTACGATTCAACGGTTTTAATGCCTCTCCTACGTTTGTGGAAAGAAAAAACTCAACCTCATCAATTCCTTTACGGCCAAAAAGAGGTTCACCCCCATTGTGAGACAGCTCTTTAAACACCACCTCAAATCTCGCATCTGCCATTCCCAACGTACGGATATCACCCTCCATCGTCTCTTTCAACCCAGCGGCCACTTTTCTCCTCTTTTGCGAAAGATTGCCGGCCATCTCCATCGTCTGAGACCTCAGCAGTTTCATTGCTTTTGAGGCCTGTTCAATCTCCTCGTCAACAGATGAGATGCCTTGCAGTTCTCCCTCCATCTCTGTTTTCTTCTGCAAGACATGTTCGAGTGTAGGGCCGTATTTACGCTTGAGCCGTCCTATCATCGTGAGACGTTCCTCAATCGTCTCAAGCCTTCCCACATCGAAGGCTAAATTTTTAGTGTAATCCCTGATGGTGAGAGCGACATCCTCAAGTTGATAAAACAGCGCCTCGAGATCCTCCTCAGATACGTGCAATCCTGTATCAATCTTCTTGATCTCCCGGATATTGGTAATCGCATCGCGAAGCTCTTCCAATACGGAACCTTTCTTCCCATAAAGGGTATCATAAGCCTTTCCCGCATAATCCATTAGTTTCTGCACATTTTCCAGTACCCTTTTCTCTTCGAGAAGGGATGCATCTTCCCCGGCCTTTAATGCGGCGCCCTCGATCTCCTGTAACTGAAATCTAAGTAAGTCTTCCCTTTCTCCTCTCTTCTGACGGACAGATTCGAGTTCCCTGCTCCTTGCATTTAGAGACTGGTACTGATCGTAAACAACTGTATATTCAGACCTGAGGGTGAGGAGCCCGCCAAATTCATCGAGGATATCAATGTGGTTTTCCGCATTCAGCATAACCTGATGTTCATGCTGGCTGCATATATTTAAGAGGGACTCACTAACAGACGAAAGTAGACCAAGGGGGACGAGGTTTCCATTAAGATACACCTTGTTCTTTCCTGACCGGGACACAACCCTCCTGATAACAAGGTCATCCCCCTGATAAAACCCCATCTGTTTTAACCTTTCTTTTAATGCCCCCATCCTGCCAATATCAAAAAGAGCCTCCACCACCGCCGTATCCTCAGAAGACCTTATCATGTCACCAGATGCCTTCTCACCCAGCAGGAGGCTTACAGCCCCGATGATAATTGACTTGCCTGCCCCCGTTTCACCGGAAATCACACTGAGGCCATCGCTAAAAGATACCTTCATTTCATCAATGATGGCAAAATTCTTTATGTTCAGCTCGGTCAACATCGCAGCCCTTATTGGCTCCCGTGGATAATCCTCCCCACCCCAACTTTGTGCGCAGAATCTCTAAATAATTCCTGTGGGGAGAAGAGATAAGGGTGGTCACATATTGCGATTTCCTGATGGTTATGGTGTCACCGGATTTCAAGGTAAATGAAACCTGTCCGTCGAGGGTTAATTGCGCCCCCTGCTCTTTTGTCCATAAAATCACCTTTACAACGGAACTTTCAGAAAGGATGATCGGACGGTTCGTCAGCGTATGCGGGCATATTGGATTGAGGACGATCAAATCCTGTTCGGGGAATACGATGGGACCTCCGGCAGAAAGAGAGTAAGCAGTTGAACCCGTCGGGGTGGCGATGATGAGGCCATCGGCCTTAAAGGTGGTGAGATACCGATCATCAACAGCCGTTTCCAGCTCGACAATTCTCGAAAGGTTCCCCCGATTGATGACCACGTCATTGAGAACGGTATGCCCCCTGAGCAGTTCTCCCTCTCTGTTTACCGTCGCATCGAGCATCATCCTCTTTTCTGTCTGGTATTCCCCCTGGAGGATCATTTTCAGGGCGCTGTACATTTCGTTTAAATTAACCTCTGTGAGATAACCAAACCCCCCCAGGTTGATACCGACGAGAGGAATATCGTATTCCACCACAGACCTCGCCGTTCTCAAAATCGTGCCATCACCCCCCAGGACAACAAGAAGATTTACCTGTGAAGCCAGTTCCCTCACCTCCAGACCTTTACCCTCGCCGAACTTCCCGGCAATCTCCTCTTCAAGAAAAACCTCTAACCCCTGGTCCAGGAGCCAGTCTCTCAAGCGAATGGTATATTCGGGGGATCTTTCTTTGGCAATATTGGCAATGATACCGATCTTTTTTATCTGCATGTAAGCCCTACAAGTCGTACGCATAAAGCTGATCAGGAACCATGGGTCAGGGACCAGGATTAAGGGGTATGAATAAGGGCTGTTTTAGCCAGTTTGTTCATTTCTGACCCCTGACTCCTGATATCTGACCCGCGGTTTATTTTACTACCATAAAAAAATACGTATGTCCATGAGCAATTGGACCATCAGTATCAGACGGAAAGCTCAATACTGATATCTGACCTCCGGCCCATTCACATTGGACTTGAAAAAGTTTTAAATCTGTGGTAACTACTAAAGCGTTTCGTAAATAACCGTAGGCGCAGGCTAAAGCCTGCGGCTACAAATACTTGAGGACAATACAAATTTAACGCGTAGGGAGTTTTTATGAAAAAAAGAATATTTATTTTCCTGATTGCCCTCTCTGTGATGATACCTTTCAGGCTTGCCCTTTGCCAGTCAAAAACAGAAGCAGTCAATGAGGCATTCAAACTCTATCAGCAGGGACAGGATGCGTCACAATATGGAATGTACGAGGAAGCCCTCTCCTATTTTAAAAAATCACTGAAAATAAACCGAAAACTGAATATCCTGCGGGGTGTTTCTGCCAATTTGAATGAAATCGGTATGGCTTACGACTCCCTTGGCCAGTATGATAAAGCGCTCTCTCACTACGAAGAGGCGCTCAAGATAGACAGGAAACTCAATATCCCCCAGGATATAGCTACAGGGCTGAACAACATCGCCGTAGTTTGCGAATCCCTTGGTCAATACGAGAGGGCGCTAAAACACCACGAAGAAGCACTGAAGATAAGAAGGCAACTTGATACCCCCCGGGATATAGAGAGGGCAGTAAAACACGACGAAGAAGTAGTGATAAGAAGCCCCCGGGATGATATGGCCCAAAACCTCAATAACATAGCTCTTGTTCATGTCTACCTTGGCCAGTATGATAAAGCGCTCTCTCACTACGAAGAGGCGCTCAAGATAGACAGGAAACTCAATTTTCCTTCCGAGATAGCGATGGACCTGGATAACATCGGTAGTGTTTACAATGTCCTCGGCCAGTACGATAAGGCGCTCTCCTATTACGAAGAGGCGCTCAAGATAAGGGAACAAGGTGAATCAATAGCTATAAGCCTGGATAATATCGTTTTCTTTTACCTTGCCCAGAAGAAATACAGAGAGGTGGAGGAAAGATTCCTTGACAAGGAAAATAATGGTTATAAAGGGATAAGAAGCTCCTCTCTTCCCGAGTTCTACCTTGCCACGGGAAGATACGGTGAAGCGCTCAAACTCCTCAAAGGAATAATACCTGAAGAGAAGATGAATGCCGCCTCCCGCATGCAGTTCCATATACGGTATGGTCTCGCCCTGAGAGGCAACGGGATGCTTGAAGAGGCATCGTCAGAGCTTCTCAAGGCAGTCTCCATTGCCGAGCAGATAAGGGAGAAGGTAAGGTTAAAAAGAGGCTTCGGGGAGGCAGGCTATACCGGTGGGTGTATCCGTGGATACAGAGCTCTGGTGGCAACCCTTTCCGAAAGGGCAATGCAGGGTGAAAAGACCGACAAGAGATTCTCTTCTTACGGTAAAGACCTGGCATCAAGTGCCTTTTATTTCGCCGAGGCTACAAAGGCAAGGACATTTCTTGAGGCGATGGCAAACTCTGGAAATTATTCGAGGAAAGAACTTCCCCTTAAGATAAGAAAAAAAGAAAGAGATATCTTGCATCAACTTTTTGCCATAGAAGACCAGTGGGAAGAAACATATGAAAAAAATGAAGAGGCATTTAAGAGAATGGTTAAGAGAAAAGAGAGCCTCAGAAAAAAGTTAGACTCCCTTGTCTCCATGTTAAGAAAGGAATACCCCATGTATGCAGCTCTCAATTATTCACAACCTATCCCGCCGGAAAGGCTCCCCTTAAAGGATAATGAGGTTCTACTGGAGTATGCTCTTGGTAACAATACAGGTTATCTCTTTAAGGTAAACAAGGGTGGGATTGAGAGGGTCATCAAAATTCCTCAAGGAAAAGAGGAACTAAAAGGGCAGGTCTTAGAGTTTGTCCTCCCCTTACATGATTTTAATACAAAAGAGAACTTTTCAATGACTTCAGGCAACAAGCTCTATAAACTGCTATTGGATGAGGCATTAAAGGATATACCTCCGGATAAAGATATTATCATTGTCCCTGATGGCATCCTCGGTCTACTTCCCTTTGAGGCGCTTGTGGTAACACCTGAAAAGGACGTAAAAGATGCGGTATTTGTGGGAGATAGGTGGAAGATAAGCTACTATCAATCTGCCATGGTACTGGCACTGAACAGAACCCTCCTCAAACCGTCAAAGGCAGAGAAACCATTTCTTGTTCTCTCGCAGATTGGTAATACGAGAAAAGATGATAGGATCCCTGCCTTAACTGAGGTACTTGGTATGAAGCTTGATGCAGATACTGTTGTTTTATCTGCATGTGTAAACGGAGAGGGGAAGAGAATGGAAGGTGAAGGAGTGGTAAACGTCTCCCGTGCCTTCCATTACGCAGGGGCAAGGAGTGTGGTTGTAAGTCTCTGGAAGGTGGCGCCAAAAGAAACCATAGCATATATGGAGAGTTTCTCTCGTTATCTCCAGGAGGGAAAGACCAGGATAGAAGCATTAATTCTTACCAGAAGAATGATAAAATCCAAATATCCAAACCCATTCTACTGGGCACCTTTCATCCTGCATGGAGAAAGGTATTGAGCTTCTCAAAATATCAGGAAAACAGGGGGTAAGTCATTTGAGGGGCCCTGATACCCTTAACGTTGAAAGACCTTCTGTGAATCTTGCAACAGCCGTATTTCCTTATTGCCTCCCGATGTTCCCACGTACCATACCCTTTGTTGTGCAGAAAATTATACTGAGGAAATTGACGATGATAGATCTCCATAATCCTATCTCTCGACACCTTGGCGATGATGGATGCAGAGGCCACAGAGATACTTCGGCAGTCACCTCTGACAATGGTCTCCTGTGGTATAGAAACAGCGATGCGATTCCTGCCATCAATAAGGAGATAATCTACAGGAGGGGCAAGCTCCAGCACAGCCTCCTTCATCGCCATCAGTGTGGCCCTGAGGATATTTACCGCATCAATGATATATGCTTCAACAACACCAAGACCAATAGAGAGGGCATCACGTTCGATAGTTTCGTACAACCTTTCTCTCTTTTGAGGCGAAAGCTGTTTCGAATCGTTGATCTCCGGATTTTCATAATCTGGTGGAAGGATCACGGCTGCCGCGACCACCGGACCTGCGAGGGGACCCCTGCCTGCCTCATCAATACCAGCGATAAACCTGTAACCTTTCTGATGGGCACGTTGTTCAAAATCGTTCATCATCACATATTGATGATTTTTCCCGCAAACTTTTCATGACGACAATTCCCTAATTCTCGCTTTCTTACCCCTTAGATTTCTCAGGTAGTATAACCGGGAACGCCTCACCCTGCCTTTTGTCACCACCTCGATCCTGTCTATTACCGGTGAATGGAGAGGAAATGTTCTTTCCACACCGACACCATAGGATACTTTTCTTACCGTAAAACTGGCCCGGCTCTCACCACGCCTTTTGCGGATGACAACACCTTCAAAAAGCTGAATCCTCTCCTTCTGCCCTTCAGCAATCCTCACATAAACCCTTACGGTATCACCTGCTTTAAAATCGGGAATGTCTCCCCTCATCTGTTCTTTTTCAAGCATCTCGATAGGATTCATCCTACGAACTCCTCCTTTAAACTCCCGACTTTGATATCTTTTAATATCTTTATATCTTCCTCTGAAAGCTTTGCCTTCTCCAGCAGGTCAGGCCGCCGCAAAAGAGTCCTCCTGAGTGATTCCCTGCACCGCCATGTCTGGATCTCCCGGTGATTTCCAGAGAGCAACACCTCGGGAACCTTCCAGCCTCGATACTCAGAAGGACGCGTATAATGGGGATATTCTAAAAGTCCCGTGGAAAAAGAATCGAACGAAGCCGATTCACGATTCCCCAGGACATCTGGAATCAGGCGGGATGTGGCATCAATCACAACCATAGCCGATAATTCACCTCCCGTCAGGACATAATCGCCGATGGAAATCTCCCTGTCAACCAGATAGGCCACGACCCTCTCGTCCACACCTTCGTAATGACCGCAGATGAGCACAATTTGAGAATAACCTGACAGTTCCTCTGCCACTCTCTGGTTGAATGTTTCGCCCTGTGGTGCCAGGAGGATAACGAGAGACTGCTCTCTTTTCGGAACTATACATGCCAGAGCTCTGTCAATAGGCTCCACCTTCATTACCATCCCACCGCCGCCACCATAGGGGGCATCATCAGTCATCCTGTGCTTATCCCCGGCATAGCTTCGGATATTATGAAGACGAATGTCTATCAATCCCTTTTCCCTGGCCCTCTTCAAGAGGCTGCAATTAAAAGGAGAGGCAAACATCTCAGGAAAAATAGTAAGGATATCAAACTGTATCATCGTCTTCTTCTACAACCCCTCTAATAATTTTTGCCGCTCTTACCACCTACCTTAATCGTTTGAAGCGCCTCCTCCATGTCAAGATAAGAGGCCACCTTCACACGGCCTTTAAGGCCATGGGATTTGACAATCTTGCCTATTTCAAGGAGTTCCATCGGCTATTCAATGATCTCTAAAACAGCCCTTTTACGTATCTTCGTCGAAGCTGCACTCAAGATGGTCCTCATGGCTTTTGCGGTCCTTCCCTGTTTGCCGATAACCTTACCCAGGTCTTCCTTCGCTACTCTCAGTTCAATCACCGAAGTCTGCTCACCAATCACCTCGGAAACATCAACCATATCAGGATTATCCACCAACGCTTGAGCAATGTACTTGATCAACTCTTTCATCGTCACAACCTCCACTTTTCAGATAAGCTAATTTTCCTCATAGATAGCGCATTTAACCGTAAAAACCTTTAACACTCACGACCAGAGCACTTTTCCTGCAGGTTACACTAAAATTACCTCCTCATGCCCCAACACTGATTCCTTTCTTTTTCAGCAATTGTGACACTGTCAAAGTCGGCTGGGCTCCTCTAAGAAGCCAGTCGGTGATACGATCCTCTTTCAGCACAATCGCTGCCGGATCTTTTTTGGGATCATAACTTCCCAGGATCTCTAAAAATCTACCATCTCTCGGGGAACTGGACTCAGCCGCCACAACTCTGTAAAAAGGCCTTCCTTTTCCCCCTCTCCGTGTTAATCTTATTTTAACTGCCATCCTCTTTCTTGATCACCTCCTTTAAAGAAATATAAGCGCTCAGCCATCAGCCATCAGCTTTTGGATGAAATCGGAAATTTTGCGGTAGCCTTGTAGACCGCCAAAGTTAACTGATGAGCCTTCTCCCACACTTTCAGTTCTCTGAAGTTCTTCAACCCACATCCCTCGTTCTTTCCGAGGCTGACAGCTGGTTGCTTACCATATTTTTTCTCTTTTCAAAAGGGGAAATTACCCCTCATCAATGACCTTCTCATTCCTCCTTTTTTTGTCATCCTCTTCATGATTTTTCTCATTTCCGCAAAATTTTTTAACAGCCGGTTGACATCCTGAACCGTTGTCCCACTTCCTATGGCAATTCTCTTCCTCCGCCTGCCATCTATAATCTGATAATTCAGGCGTTCCTTTTTCGTCATCGAATCAATGATCGCCGTGATCTTGATCAGTTCACCCTTATCCGGGGTCACATTCCTGAGTGCCTTAACATTGCCCAATCCAGGGATCATGCCGATAATATCCTGAAGAGGACCCATCTTTCTGATCTGGGTCAACTGATCCCGGAAATCATCGAGGGTAAATTCATTCTTCCGGATCTTCTTTTCCAGTTCCCGTGCTGCCTTTTCATCAACTGTAGCCTGTGCCTTCTCGACGAGGGTCAGGACATCACCCATACCGAGAATCCTTGAGGCCATACGCTCCGGGTGAAAAATATCGAGGGCTTCGATCTTTTCACCCACACCGATAAACTTGATCGGTTTTCCGATCACCGCCTTCAGTGACAGGGCCGCACCACCACGGGCATCACCATCCATCTTGGTCATGATCACACCATCTATACCGAGAAGCTCATTGAATTTTCCCGCCATGTTCACAGCATCCTGGCCGGTCATGGCATCCAATACAAGAAGAATCTCCGATGGATTGATCACATCTTTGACCTTTTTCAATTCTTCCATCATCTCCGTGTTGATGTGCAGCCTGCCCGCTGTATCAATGATGGCTACCTCGTAACCCATTCTTCTCGCCTCGGCGATGGCCTGTACACAAATCATGACCGGATCTTGCAAATCCTTTGCATCAAAGATCCCCGCACCGATCTTCTCACCAAGAATCCACAGTTGCCTGACGGCCGCCGGCCTGTATACATCAGCGGGAACAAGATAAACCCTTTTACCCTGCTTTATCAGATAGTGGGCAAGCTTGACTGCCGTTGTTGTTTTACCACATCCCTGGAGACCAACCAGCATGATTGGCGTCGGAAACCGGTTACCGAACCTTATCTGGCCGCTTACTCCACCCAGCAGCTCAACAAGCCTGTCATGGACGATCTTCACCACCTGCTGACCGGGTGTAATACTAGCAAAGACCTCCCTGCCTACCGCCCTTGTCCTGACATCCTCGATGAATTCCTTGACTACTTTAAAATTGACATCCGCCTCAAGAAGGGCCATCCGGATCTCCTTCAGGGCAGAGGCAATGTTTTCTTCATTGAGAGAACCTCTCCCTTTCAGTTTCTTAAAAATGCCTTCTAATCTTTCTGTGAGACTCTCAAACATACATCACTCACTTTGCAATACCTTCCTTTCGTCCTTACCACCCCTGTACCTCCCCCGACCCCTCTGGGCCGTTCGTAGAACGGATCACACAACTCAACCCGGCGATCTTCTTAGACACAACACCCACTACTTTTTGGGCTTCCTGGCGGGTCTCAAAGCCCCCGAGGATGACGCGAAACCATCTTCCCCTTCCAGGCAATTCTGTTGTTACGATCCCGGGGTTGTATCCAAGGACCTTCAATCTTTTACACAACCTGTCGGCCTTCTCTTTTTCTCTATAAGATACCACCTGGACCAGGTATTTTTCCTTGACAGGGGGTGTCTTTTCTCTGCTATGTTCAGTAACCGCCGGTAGGGGCGGCCTTTTATCTTTCCTTTGTTCAGCCTGGGGAATTGCAGGTTTTTTTTCCTTGCTCCCTTCCAGAATGACTCCTCTTCGTTCGTCCCATTTCCTGGTCAGGGTATCGTAGAAGGTAAGGTCGAAATCCTCTTCCGCAGTGGAGCCACCCATTCTTTCCCTCACCGCCGCTACTGTCTCTGTTTTATCCGGCTTGTAAGAAAAACCCAACCTTTTTTTGACCATATCAGGAATACCCCAGGATAGCTTCTCCGGATAGGTATCAATATTTTTCCCCACCATCACGCCAAATACATATACAAAAAACAGTAAAAGAGATATCCCGAAGATGAACAGGATAAATCCCCGCTTACCTAACTTGAATTCAAATGTTCTCGTGTTCCTGGGCGCCATAGGCACTTTCCTTAGTCGCCAGTTTACAATTGTAAGTTAATAACTGATCGCTTTACCCCTACATCTTCTCCGGAGCTGAAACACCTAATAATTTTAATGCATTCCTCAATACGGTACGGACGGATTTTACCAGAAACAGCCTTGCTCTGCTGAGCCCCTCATCATCAGAGAGCACCCTGTTTTTGTTATAGTAACTGTGAAAAATAGCGGCGAGGTCGTTCAGGTAAAATGTCAGACGATGGGGCTCAATGGCCAACGCCGCGCCCTCCACCACCTCAGGAAAACGGGTAACAGTTTTGATTAACTCCACCTCCTCGGGAAGTTTCAGGAGATGCAAATCCGCATCACCATAACCGGGAATTTTATCACCCTGTTCGCTGGCCCGCTTCAAAATGCTGCAAATCCGCGCATGGGCGTACTGCACATAGTATACGGGATTCTCATTGGATTGTTTCTTCGCTACCTCCAGATCAAAATCAAGGTGGCTGTCCGACCGCCTCATAAGAAAGTTGTACCGTGCCGCATCCCTTCCTACCTCATCCACCACTTCCTTCAGGGTCACAAATTCCCCGGCCCGCGTGGACATGGCCACAGGCTTACCATCCCGCATTAGATTTACCAATTGCACCAGAACAATCCTCAGAGAATCTTTTTCTCTGCCCAGGGCCTGAATACCTGCATACATCCGTGGGATATAGCCATGGTGATCCGCTCCCCAGACATCAATAACCGTATCGAAGCCCCGGATATACTTGTTTTGATGGTAGGCAATGTCGGCGGCAAAATAAGTCGGTTCACCATTTCTCCTAATGACAACCCGATCTTTCTCATCCCCGAAATCGGTTGTCCTAAACCAAAAAGTTTCCCCATTCTGATAGATAAATCCTTTTTTCTCAAGCTCCGCAAGCAATTTTGCAACCCCGTTATCTTTGTAAAGCTCTCTCTCGCTGAGGTAACTGTCGAAAACCACCCCAAAGGCCTGCAAGTCCTCTTTGATCTCTCCCATGATCACATTGGCGGCATAGTCGGTGAAGAGACGGATGACCTCCTTCCGATCCATGGCAAGATGAGCATCCCCGTCCCTTTTCAGAATCTCTACGGCAATATGCCCAATGTAGTCCCCCTGGTAGCAGCTTTCGGAAAATTCAATTTCCTCCCCCAACAACTTCAGATAACGAAACATAACGGACCTTCCCAGGTTATTCATCTGGCTGCCCGCATCATTGATGTAGTACTCCCGGGAAACAGAAAACTCTGACATCGTGAGGAGATTGGCAATGACATCACCCACCGCCGCCCCCCTCGCATGACCGATATGGAGCGGCCCCGTCGGGTTGGCGCTGACAAATTCCACAAGGACCTTTCTGCTGTTCCCCCAAATGGAATGGCCGTAACAATCTCCTAACTTATCCACGGCTTCAAGCATTGCTACCCATGCCTCTTCCCTGATGAAAAAGTTTAAAAACCCGGGACCGGCAATCTCTATTTTTTCGAGGATCCCGTCAGGATCATGGATATGACGGCAAAGGATTTCGGCAACCTTACGGGAATTCTCCCTGGTACGGGATGCCAGTACCATTGCCACATTAGATGCATAATCACCGTGGGCAATATCTTTAGTAACATCCACTTCTATAGAGGGAAGCGCCCCTCCCGGGAGTAAACCCCTATCGGCACAGTCCTTCACGGCATTTTCCAGTAATACCGTTAGTCTGTTCTTCATGGAATTTGCCAATCAATTACCCTTTCATACGAAAAAAGTTGGCCATAGGGCCAACCTTCCACGAAAGCACACGTTTGACTACTCACCGTTCATCGGGAGTCTCTCTTTTCCGCCTCGTCAATATCACTGTCCTTGATGGAAATATCCCTCGTGTAATCAGGACAACGTACATTACCCAACCTATCAGTTGACATACTGAATCTTTTTTGACAGTTTTCCCGCCATGCACATATTGAACAGTACCTTTTCTCCGTTCCCATGATGAGATGGCCCTCTCCCCAATGTGTTGCCAAATTGATTTTCGGTAATACAGTATATTGCAAACGTTCAGCCGTCAGCGATCAGTAATCAGTAAAACAAGTCAAGACAAAAACATACGTATGAAAACTCGTCTTAGAAGTTGTGAACTTCCTCCAGTATCTTTTTGTTTTCGCTGAAAACTGAAGGCTGATAGCTGAGTGCTTACAATATATTTATGTGAATTTGAAGTCAAGAAATTTTCCCGGTATCTCATTTTGGTTGTTACGGAACAGTCGGAAAATATTTCTTGACACCAAACGAATATTGAGATAGGGGAAAATGCGCTAATGTAAGAACCAGCAGGCTTATCCCCGGACCCCGCCTTTACCCTTTTACCCCCCAGGGCTCGGAAAGGGTTCGGGTAACCAGATAATGAAAAAATAAAACCATTGCTTGCCGATGTATGGCTGGATCCAATTAATGTTCCCTGCACATACATCCGAGGGAAGGAGGAAGAAGTGAACATTGTTGCATGTGTAAAACAGGTTCCGGATACGGAAGCACAGATCAAGGTGAAGCCCGATGGATCGGGAATTGACGAAAGCGGAATCAAATGGGTCATGAATCCTTATGATGAGTATGGTCTTGAAGAGGCCCTCAGATTGAAGGAGAAGTTCGGGGGAGAAGTCACCGTTGTTTCTTTAGGTCCGGCAAGGGTCATGGAGACCATCAGGACCGCCCTTGCCATGGGTGCCGACAAGGGGATTCACATCTGTGATCCGGCTTTTGATGGCGCCGATGCTTATACCACAGCAACGGCCCTCGCTGCTGCCATTGCCGGTATCCCGCATGACATCATCTTCTGTGGGCAGCGTGCTATTGACGATGACTCCGGCCAGGTTGGTTCTGTCCTCGCTGAACTTCTTGGTATCCCGCAGTTGACAATTGTTACAAAAGTTGATGTGGACGGCATGTCCATAAAGGTTATCAGGCCGATTGAGGGCGCCCAGCTTTTGATTGAAGGTACCCTGCCCTGCGTGGTTACCGCCCAGAAAGGATTGAATGAACCCCGTTATGCATCCCTGCCCGGGATCATGAAGGCTAAGAAGAAACCTCTTGATACCAAGGATGCCGCGGCGCTGGGTGTAACCGTGGATGTAAAGGCAAAAGTCGCCAGGTTCATACCGCCTCCCGCCAGAGCAGCGGGGAAAATTATCGGCGGTGATGATCCGACAACAAAGGCGGCGGAGCTGGCCAGGCTGTTAAGGGAAGAGGCAAAGGTCATCTAAGTTGAAAACTTTGAAAAGACGTGGGGACAGATTTCAAATCTGTCCCCAATATCAAATTTATAATTATCACGGAGGAAAATAGAAATGGCAAAAGGTGTATGGATAGTAGCTGAACAGAGAGACGGAACCATGCGCAAGATCAGTTTTGAGCTTGCCAGCACGGCAAGGAAGCTTGCTGACCAGTTGGGGGAAGAAGTTTGCGCTATCCTGCTTGGTTCCGGAATCGAGGGAATTGCCGGTGAGCTTTCAAAATACGGTGTTGATAAAGTTTATGTGGCGGACAATGCCGCCCTGGAACCTTACACCACGGATGCCCATGCCACGGCCATCGCCAAGGTGGTGAAGGAAAATGATCCTTCTATCCTGCTACTCGGTGCTTCCATTCAGGGGAAGGACCTCTCTTCCCGTCTGGTGGGTAAACTGGCAACCGGTATGGCTACAGACTGTACAGATGTGAAGATCGTAGATGGCAAGTTTGTCGCGATAAGACCTATGTACGCCGGTAAGTGTTACGGTGAGGTTGTCATCTCTTCAACCCCTCAGATGGCCTCTCTGAGGCCGAATGTGTTTCCCATCGTGGAAAATCCAAAGGCAGGTACGGTGGTAAAGTTTGATCCTGGCCTTGATCCGGCTCAGTTGAAGACAAAGGTACTCGAGGTTCAGAAGGATACGAGCGGGAAGGTTGACCTGACGGAGGCTAACTTTATTGTGTCCGGTGGGCGTGGGATGAAGGGACCAGAGGGGTACCAGATCCTCGAAGGGCTGGCGGATGTCATCGGTGCAACCGTGGGAGCGTCGAGGGCAGCAGTGGATGCGGGATGGAGACCCCTGTCAGACCAGGTGGGACAAACGGGGAAAGTTGTTTCTCCCAACCTCTACATCGCCTGTGGAATCTCCGGCGCCATTCAGCATCTGGCCGGTATGAGTTCTTCCAAATATATTGTAGCCATTAACAAGGACCCGGGGGCCCCGATCTTCACAAAGGCCGATTACGGTGTGGTGGACGACCTCTTCAAGGTCGTTCCGGAGCTGACAGAAGCGTGCAAGAAATTGCTCGCGGAATAAGGGATGGAAACCGGGAGTGGCGTTGGCCGCCCCCGGTTTTTTAGCCGTAGCCGCAGGCTTTAGCCTGCGTCAGGTGCGTCATACCTCATCATGCAGCAGAGATACCACCCTCTCCTCTCGGGATGGACAGTAGTAAAATTTTACAAGGAGATTGCTCATGTTACCGATTGCGGGTAAGATCTTTCTTTTATTGTTGATATGTATCACCGTTGTTGCTTTTAGTAGGAGAGCGAAATTCCTTATCGCCCTCCTTAAATTAGGAAAGGCGGAAGACAGATCTGACCAGATCGGCAAGCGGTTGAAATTCGCTCTCGGTCAGGTACTCCCTCAGCGCTGTGTTCTGAAACACGTGACAAAAGGCGACTTTGCTGGCGTAGGACACATGCTCTTATTCTACGGCTTTTCTCTTTTTGTTATCAGTTATGGCTTTCATATTGCGGAAGGATTTTACGAGAGATTATCCCCCGCCCTTTTCGGAGAAACCTTTAATAACCTGTTTTTTCTCCTCTTAGACATTGCCGGCCTGACTGTTATTACCTCGATTATCTGGGCGGCAATCAGACGTTACATCATCAGGCCTTCCCGTTTGAAACTGTCCCTGGAAGCGGGAATCATCTTGATTATGGTTTTTTCCTTGATGCTCCTGAGCTTCTTCATGGAGGGTTTTCGCCTCCTCTCAGGAGAAACACCTTTCACCGAATGGGCTTTTGTAGGCATGGCCCTGGCAAATATTTTTTTGAAAATGGGTTTGCAGGACAAGGCTTACATTCTTTTCCAGATTTTCTGGTGGGTACACATGACAGTGGTATTCGGCTTCGGGATTTACATCCTCTACTCCAAGCACCTCCATATCCTTGCCTCTCACTTCAATCTCTTTTTCCATTCCACAGGCCCCCAAGGTTCTCTCCAGCCGATCACGGACATGGAAGAGGCGGAAAGTTTCGGCATCTCAAAAATTACAGAATTCTCCTGGAAACACCTCCTCGATCTGTATGCCTGCACGGAGTGCGGACGTTGTACCGACAACTGTCCCGCCAGTAACAGCGGGAAGCATCTAAAACCGGAAGAGGTCGTTCAAAACCTCAAGAAACACCTCTTCACCTCGGCAAACTATCTGCTTGCGGAAAAGGGAGGGGAAAAGCAGGAAGGGGGAGAAGGACAGACCATGATCGGTGAGGTGGTTACCGAGGAAGAGATCTGGGACTGCACCAATTGCATGGCCTGTATGGAGATATGCCCGGTGGCTATTGAACATATAAACAAGATTGACGATATGCGGCGCTATCTGGTTTTAATGGAGAGTAAATTCCCCTCCGCACTTCAGACAGCATTCCGTAACATGGAAAATAACTCCAACCCCTGGGGTATAGGCTCTCACACGCGGGCCGATTGGGCCAAAGACTTAGGTATCAAGACTCTAACGGAAGATCCCCATGTGGAATACCTGTTCTATGTAGGGTGTGCCGGATCGTTTGATGACCGGGGGAAGAAGGTCTCCGTGGCCTTCGCCCGTATCCTTCAGGTGGCTGGTGTCAGCTTCGGTATCCTCGGGGCCGAAGAGGGGTGCTGTGGCGATTCGGCCATGAGGGGAGGTAATGAGTATCTCTACCAGATAATTGCCCAGGCAAACATTGAAACGATGAACGGTTACGGTGTAAAGAAGATCATCACCACCTGTCCCCATGGGTATAATATCATCAAGAAGGATTATCCCCAATTTGGTGGCAACTATGAAGTGTACCATCATACCGAGTTCCTCGCCGATCTCATTGCCCGTGGTAAGATCAGGGTGAAAAAACCACTGGAAGGGTTGTTCACCTATCACGATTCCTGTTTCCTCGGCAGGTACAACAATATTTATGATCAGCCGAGAGGGATTCTTGAGGCCATTCCCGGCATGAAACTGACAGAGATGGAGCGAAACCATGCGAGGAGCTTCTGCTGTGGTGCCGGCGGTGCCAGGATGTGGATGGAAGAAGATGTAGGGGAGAGGATCAACGATATGAGGACCGATCAGGCTATTGCGGCAAAAGCAGATACAATCGCCGTGGGCTGTCCCTTCTGCCTCACCATGCTGACTGACGGGATCAAGGACCGTAACAGGGAAGAAAGCATGACCTCTCTCGATATCGCCGAGATCGTCTGGAAGGCTATGGATCTGTCAGGCCCCGAATTTCGTTAACCTTTTAGCATGGGCAAGTGCCAGACCCATGAGGTAAACCATTGGCATCCGCCCGAGACCACCGTTGATGCAATCCCTTTCCCCGAATCGCTCTACCCTGTCCGGTCGGCAGGTATCCGATAACAGCAGGACCGGCAAGGGATGCCAGCTATGAGAGGCCAGGGCTGCCGGCGTGGAATGGTCCCCTGTAACCACCAGGACATGGGGATGGAGGTCGGTAATCAGGGGGATCAGAGAATCTACCTTTTCGATCACGCTGACCTTTTCCGCAAAATTTCCATCTTCCCCCCGCGAATCGGTATCCTTGACATGAATAAAGAAGAAGTCGAAATGCTGGTAGTTCTCACAGAGGATATCAAATTCATCTTCGATGGTGTTCGCCCCGGTATTAACCGTCATCCCGAGAAGCCGGGCGATCCCCCTGTACATGGGATAATTGGCAATGGCGAGGGGATTGAGGCCGAATCTCTCGCTGATACTGGGAAAGTGGCGGTACCTGGCATAGCCCCGCAGAAGGACCATGTTTGCCTTTTTCTCGTCGCCAAGGGACTCCTTTGCTTTTTCTACAAGCTCTGCGATGGCAGCGGCGGTATTTTCTGCCTCTCGTATCAAGGGTCGGGGAGGAAGAGGGAGTACCCCGATCTTCTGGGGGTCCGTTTCCTCGATCTCTTCCCGGAGTTCATCTCCCCGGAGGACAAACAATGCCCGGTGTTCCTTTTCCGTCTCAAAGAAGACCTCCATACCGGATGTCAGGCGGATCTGTTCCTGAAGCTTCCGGCAGAGCCTCCGATTGGTTTCATTATCTATGCGGCCTGCCCGTCTGTCCGTGACCCTGCCCTGATGGTCAATGGTTGCAAAGTTGACCCGCATAAAGAGGTCCCTCGCCGTCATGGGAAAATCAATCCCTGCCGCCGACAGGAGGCCGCGCCCCACATTGTTTTTGATGGGGTCATACCCAAAGAGGGCAAAGTGGGCCGGGCCGCTTCCCGGTGTGATTCCGTAGCCAATCGGGTCAAGAAGCCCGCAGATGGACTTCTTAGTTAGGGCATCGAGGTAAGGGGTCCTTGCCGCTTCCAGCTCCGTCTGATCCCTCCCTCCCATGGGCAGGCCGCCGAGGCCGTCCATAATCAGGAAAACGATCTTCGTCTCGTTTTTTACCACCAGCGTATCAATCAGTTCTGGATTCATGTGAACACCCCATATGTAAGCGTTCAGCCGTCAGCGATCAGTAAGACAGGTCAAAACAAAAACTTCAGTATGAGAACCTTTCTTGGGAGTTGTAGACTTCCCCTGGTATCTTTTTGTTTTCGCTGAAAGCTGAAAGCTGATAACTGAACGCTTACCTTTCCGCTGTCTCTATCTCAAACCGATGAGTTTTCTTGCCACGACCATTCTCTGGATCTCGTTAGTGCCTTCGTATATCTGGCATATCTTGGCATCCCGCATGTGTCTCTCCGCCGGATACTCTTTGATGTATCCGTAACCACCAAAGATCTGCACGCCTTCAATGGCAGCCCTCATGGCCACGTCTGATGCGTAATATTTAGCCATGGCGGCCTCTTTTTCAAAGTCAAGACCATTATCCTCCCGCCACGCGGCACGGAGGAGCATCAATTCTGCCGCATCGAGTTCCGTGGCCATATCGGCCAGTTTAAACTGTATCGCCTGAAAGGTAACGATCGGCTTGCCAAACTGGACCCTTTCCTTCGCGTAGACTAAGGCATCTTCGAGGGCCGCCCTGCCGATGCCGCAGGCCTGTGCACCGACGCCGATCCTTCCCGAATCAAGTCCCGTTAACATCTGTTTGAATCCCTCGCCGGGTTTACCGAGGAGGTTTTCCACTGGGATTTCCGCATCCTCAAAAACCAGCTCGGCCGTGCCGGAGGCCAGGATGCCCAGCTTTTCTTCAATCTTGCCCACACGAAAGCCCGGTGTATTCTTCATATCCACAACGAGGTTGATAACACCCTTGTAACCGAGGGAGGGATCGGTTGTGGCCGCGAGAACACAGTAATGGGCAATATTACCGCTTGTAATAAGGGCCTTGGTGCCGACGATGATATACTTATCCCCTTTTAGTTCAGCACGGCACCTCAAGGCCGCTGCATCGGAACCGGCACCGGCCTCTGTGAGGGCATAGCAACCCTCAACCTCCCCACTGGCAACAGGGGTCAGAAATTTTTTCTTCTGCTCCTCTGAACCAAAGGTCTTGAGGGGATAACCGTAAAGAGAATTGTTGACGGACACGATACAGCCGCAGCTTGCACAGGCCTTGGAAATCTCTATCATCGCCATGATATAGGTCACATTATCCATGCCAGCCCCGCCATATTCCGTGGGGACAGCAACCCCCATTATGCCCATCTCGCCTAACTTCCGGCAGATCTCTTCAGGGTGCCTGTGGGTCCTGTCCAGTTCTGCGGCAATCGGTTTAATCTCCGTCTCCGCAAATTTCCTGACCATATCTCTTACCATCTGCTGTTCTTCCGTTGGTGCAAAGTTCACGTCAGATACCTCCTTTTGCATGCATAGTTAGCGACCGGTAAAAAGGGGCTTCCTCTTTTCAAGGAAGGCATCCATTCCTTCCTTCTGGTCATCGGTACTGAAGCACTGGGCGCAGCACTGTGCCTCCAGTCTTGTGGCGTTATCGAGGGCAAGGTCGTAACCGAAATTGATGCTGTGTTTGGCCATCTTGAGGGCAAAACCGGGCATGCCCGTCAGTTTCAGGGCAAATTTCCATGAAGGCAAGCGCCTGATACGGTTTCATCTCCTGCATTTCAGATATGTCTGCACCGGCCACAAATGCCTTTTCACCGGCGCCGGTCAGGATCAGGACCCTGATACCATCATCGTTTTTACAGTGTGTCACGGCGCTGAGAAGCTCGGCCATCGTTTCGGAATTCATCGCATTTAATGCCTTTGGCCTGTTGAAGGTTACCGTGGCGACCCCGTCCTCAACGGTAAAGAGGATGTTTTTGTATTCCATACTGCCTTTTTCTCCTTTCTTTTGAAAATCTCCCCCAGCCCCCCTTTGAAAAAGGGGAGATTTTCATTGTCCTTTATGTCTCTTTGAGACATGAATGTTTCTTCTAAAAATACAACTTCGTTCAATCAAGATTTTCCACAAACTCAACCTTGCGAGGAACCTTGTAAGGGGAGAGGTAATTTCTGCAATGTCTGACGATTGATCTTTTATCAGAGTCCGCTCCCTCACTTTTTACAACAAAGGCCTTTACAATCTCTCCCCTCATCAGATCAGACATACCAACCACCCGGGAGGCTTTAACGGCGGGATGCATGTCGAGAACGATCTCGACTTCCCGGGGATAGACATTAAACCCCCAGGTGATGATCATCCGCTTTTTACGACCTGTGAGAAAGATATATCCGTCCTCGTCAATCTTAGCCAGATCGCTCGTGTAAAGCCACCCATCTCTGATGACCAAGGCTGTCGCCTCTTCGTCCCTGTAGTAGCCCTTCATCACATTTTCCCCTTTAATGATAAGCTCCCCGCTCTCACCCGCCGGCAACTCTTTACCAGAATCGTCCACAATCTTCGCCTCAACACCGGGGATAACGACGCCGATAGAACCCGGCTTCTGTACCATATCAGGTCTGCTGAATGTACAGACAGGTGATGCCTCGGTGAGGCCGTAACCCTCTAAGACTTTGACACCAAATCTTTTTTCAAAGGCGGGAGTAAATTCCGCCGGCATGGCGGCGCCCCCGGTGATGCAAAGCCTCAGGGCTCTCACGTTGTAACGCTCGGTCTCTTTATGAAACAACATGCCGAGAAACACCCCCGGGACAGAGGCGATATAGGTCACCTTATTTCTTTCGATGGCGCTGAAGATATCATCTATGCTGAACCGATCCATCAACACCATGCCGGCCCCGATGCGGACGGCACTCAGCATGTTGACTGCAGCGCCAAAGGAATGAAAGAATGGTATCACACAGAGCGCCCGATCCCTTTCCGTGCCGCCGCAAAGGTCTCTGATAAGGTCAGACTGGCCAAGGAGGTTCCTATGGGTGAGGGTAGCGCCGAGTGGTTTGCCGGTAAGGCCGGAGGTATAGATCATAACGGCGGGGTCATCTCCGACAATTTCCGACATGTCAAGCATAAAGGGGCCTTCCTCAACAATCTCCCCGAAAGGCGAAGCGGCATCCAGACCATTGGTAACAAGCAGATGCCGGCAGAGGGGGACATCCCCGCTTATTTCCTCAAATCGCTTCGTTAGCGGGGCTTCGGTAACCAATACTTTTGCCTCGCTATTGCCAATCAGGTATCGTAGTTCATAAGCCGTAGACATGGTATTGAGAGTAACGGCAACGGCACCGATCTTCTGGATGGCAAAGTAGGAGATGATAAATTCGGGACAATTGGAAAGCAACAGGGCAACCTTATCCCCTTTTTGCAGTCCCCAGCTTTTCAGCCGGTTTCCGATGGCGTTTGCCGCCCTGTTCAATTCGTTATAGGTCAAGCTTATATCGTCGTGGATAATAGCCACATTCTCTCCGTATTGCCTGCAACTCTCTTCCAGCATTTTCCCCAGACTCATAGTGATCTGCCAACCTCGTCAATTTTTGCATTATCTCTTATCACAGGAAGGGCGATTTTTTCAACAATAAAAGGTAGACGCTTATCCCCGTTGTCATTCCCCTGTGTCCTACACCAATTGAATGGTTATGGGGGAAGCTGTAAAAACGGCTTTCACAGTATCTCTGCAGAAAGTGAAAACAAGCAGTAGGTTTTTGGGCAGGATGCCCCCGAATTTTCTGTTCTCTTGACACCCATCATCCTCTGCTGATATACTTCAAATATGATTGGAAGCAAGATTCTGGGGCGTGAAGAGGAGAGAAGCCGCCCTGCGGAAAAAAGCAAATCCTTATCCGCCAAATTTCTTCTTACTGGCTTACCTGGATCGGGGAAAACCACAGTTATTACTGCACTTGCAAATTTTTTAGGAGATTGGGCAAGCGGCTTTTATACCACTGAAATTCGTGTCAGTGGCAAGCGTAAAGGTTTTGAAGTGATTATCCCTACAACGAAACTTGCTTAACTGAACACAATATACTGTTATTAAATCGTCCCAAGCATACTGTATGCTGTAGCTATTTCCCCAACTATCGTTGTAGGATGTTCGTCCACAGTGTTGTTGCTTATGAATGACAAGATACCCCTTTCCGTGGCTATTATCACCAAAAACGAGGCGGATAATCTGCCCGACTGCCTGAAAAGCGTTGCCTTTGCGGAGCAGATTGTGGTGGTTGATTCTGAGAGTGACGATAGTACGGCAAAGTTCTGTGAGGACTTTGGTGTCTGTTTTTACTGTGAGCCCTGGAAGGGATTTTCCGCACAAAAGAATAGCGCGATTGCGAAGGCCACGAACAAGTGGATATTAAGCCTTGATGCGGATGAGCGGGTTACACCGGCATTAAGGAAAGAGATCGAAGAGATTATACAGAAAGAAACCTCTAGCGACGGTTATTTCATCGCCCGAAAGAACTTTTTTTTAGGCCGGTGGATCAGGTATTGTGGTTGGTATCCCGATTATAATTTGCGTCTTTTCAAAAGAGGGAAGGGTTTATTTAGAAACCGGGAGGTGCATGAAGGGATTGATGTGGAAGGTTCAGTGGGTTACCTGAAACATCCAATGGAACATTACACGTACAGGAGCATCAGTGATTACTTACTGAGATTGGATAAGTACTCAACGCTGGCGGCTAAAGAATTGCTGAAAGAAAATAAAACTTACGGAATACAACACATTATCTTCCGGCCTTTGTACACTTTTTTAAACATGTTTATTCTAAGAGCCGGCTTTTTAGAAGGGTACTATGGATTTATCCTTTCTATTTTATATGCATTCTATACATTTTCGAAATATATCAAGTTAAGGGAACTCCAGCAGAAGTAAGTAAAGGTTAGAATGAAAAAATGACGAACCCATTCTCTAATATGAAATTCCTTTAGAATGTCTTTCTTGTCCCAGTAATCGTTTTTTTTGTTTCACTAAAAAAGTAAATGATATCCGTTCAATGAATGTAAGCATAGTCATTCCTCTATATAATCAACTCAAGTTTACGAAATTATGCCTTGAGAGTTTGTCGGCCTTTGGAAGGGGCGGAGCGGAAATTATCCTTGTTGACAATGGTTCTTCCGACGGGACGGCAGAATTCCTGGCCTCCTGTTCGGATATGACGGTGATAAGTAATCCCCAAAATTTGGGGTGTGTCGCAGCGTGGAATCAGGGGGTCAAGGCAAGTCACGGGGAGTGGGTTATCATTTTGAATAATGATGTGATTGTTCCCTCACAGTGGCTGGATGGGCTTCTTCAATTTGCCAAGCAGGAGAAGCTGGATATTGTAAGTCCTGCCATCCGGGAAGGGGAGTACAGTTATGACATTGAGATGTATGCCCGGGAATATATCTCCAAAATGCAAAACGTCAAACGCCTCGGGATTGCCGATGGTATATGTTTTATGGTTCATCGGCGGGTATTCGATAAAATCGGTTTTTTTGATGAGCATTTTCGGATCGGGCAATTTGAAGATGTGGATTTTTTCCGAAGAGCAAAGATGGCAGGCTTTCGTCCGGGGATTACGGGACGTTCTTTGATCCACCATTTTGGTTCTATAACACAGAAGGCCATACGAAAAGATAAGGTGGTAAGTCCCTATGAGGAAGAGAATAGGGCATATTATCGCCAGAAATGGCGTCTAAACAGATGGAAACGGTTTTGGGAAAGACGTCAGGAAAAGTGGGATCATTTTGTCTGGCGAATCATAGAAAAGACGTTTTACGGCCACACGCTCAAAGAGAAATGGCAGGGCGGGAGGTTGCGTTATTACTAGCATAAAAGGAAATCCAAAAAGAAAAGGGCCTTCTTTCTTGATTGTTTCTCTGCGGTACAGCGGTGACGTTCTGCTGTCCACACCCCTGGCGTTATCCATTAAAACACAGATACCGGAAGCCGTCGTAGATTATCTTGTCTTTGAAGGCACACAGGATGTTTTATGCAACAATCCTTACGTCCGAAATGTTCTGACCATTCCTCCGGAAAGTAAAAATATTCGTTTTTTTATGTCTCTTTTTAAACGATACGATTATGCCATCGGGACAAATCCGTCTGATCGCACCAATATTTACTGTGCCGGCGCCGGGCGGACTTCCATCGGGTTTTCGTATTTCTTTCCCCGTAAGGATTGGTGGAAGAAAATTATTTCAAGTCAGTGTCGTTTCTATGATGCTCAAATGCACATCGTTCCCCTTATCCTTTTGCAATTGGAAACACTAAATATTCTTCCCCGTTCTCGCGTTGTGATGGGATACGATGAGGCGGATGTTAATTTTGTGAGGGAACATTTAGGGAATAAGGATTATATCCTTTTACATCCTTACTCGCGGAAGGATTATAAATATTGGCCCGCTCCGGCATGGGGGACTCTTGCCGGGTTGATTCAGGAAAAATTGAGATTAACGCCAGTTTTTACCATCTCTCCGGATTCTGCCGATGAAACGGTTTTAAAAAACATCAAATCTTGTTCCCATTCTGAAATTTTTACGCTTCACCAACCGTATAATATGTGTCAATTGGCGGCGGCGATTAAAGGCAGCAAAGGCTTTGTGGGTGTGGATACCGTGGTGACCCATATGGCAGCGGCGCTGGATATGCCCACGGTCGCGTTATTTGGTCCTTCCCTGGTCAGGCACTGGGGGCCGTGGTCGAATGGTTCCTTTGAAAAATCGCCCTATCATGACCAGGGCGGCACGCAGCATTTTGGAAGGGTCACGGTGGTAAAAAAGGATTGGCCCTGTGTACCGTGTAACAAAGAAGTATGTGAAATGAGCCATGGGGGACGCGTTGAATGCATGGCAGCCATTACACCGGAAGAGGTTTTCACGGAACTCAGGTGCGTTTCAGGAGAAAACATGGTTGCGTAACATTTCATAATTGGCATTTCCAGGGGGTAAGATGACCAGTCCCAGGGTGAGCATTTGTGTGCCGACTTATAACTACGCTAGATTTCTGCCCGAAAATATTGAATCCATTTTGAAGCAAAGCTTCGATGATTTTGAGTTGATTATAATAGATGACTGTTCGAATGACAATACAAAGGAAGTTGTGAACAGATATGCTTCTTGCGACAACAGGATCAAGTTCAAGATCAATTCCTGCAATGTTGGCATGGTTCAAAATTGGAACTTGTGTTTGAGAGAGGCAAAGGGGACTTATATTAAATATGTTTTTGGAGATGACTTTCTAGCTGATAAAGATTCTTTAAAAAAGTTAGTAGAGGCGATAGAGTCCCATCCTGAAGTTTCACTGGTAAGTTCTGCGAGATACATAGTGGATGAAAATTCCAAGGTTGTGGGAACTTGGTCTTATTTTAAGGATAGAGACTTGATGGAAGGAACGAAAGTAATTAACAGATGTCTGCTTCGGGGAGAAAACCTTGTTGGCGAACCTTCTGTGGTGTTGTTTAAGAGAAATCAGGCCAATCGGGGATTTAATGAAAAATGTGCCCAATGGGTCGATCTGGAGATGTGGTTCCACCTTTTAGAGCAAGGGCTGTTCGCTTATAGCGATGAGCCCTTGAGCGCGTTTCGCATTCACCCTCAACAACAGACAGGGAAAAATAGAATAGCGAATACGAGACCTTTTGACGCATTTTATTTATGTGGAGAGTATTTGCATAGGCCTTATATAACAGTCAATAATTTCGTGAAAAGTTATATTCAGTTTAAATATGACTACCAGATATGGAAAGCATATAAAAAAGGGAATATCAGCAAACATCTGGCTTTCGAAAAAATTAAGTATCATTATAGCATAATAGAGTTTTACTTTCTTTTTTGCCTGTACAAAATTTGCAGACCGTGCATCAATCTTGTTGAACATTTCAGGAAGGTCCAGTCTAAAAGTAAAGGGAATAAAAGGAATAAAGGTAACGTATAATGGGGACGGTTCTATTTTATTTCCTTTTTCGCTTCCGCCCTTTCGAGAGAAAATAGAACCGTCCCCGTTATCCCTTATTTTTTATTAAGCATGGAAAAGATAACAAATTTAAACAAAATCCGGGAAATAAAATGTCAGTTCTGTAAAGCAATAGTTTTTACTATAAGTAGATAATATATTTAAAAGTTTCAATAATAATTCTTAATTTGAATAACAAAAATGTTTTTGAAAACATACTTTAGATATACTAAATACCTACTTTTTGATTTACTTGATTATTTTATCCGGGTTATTAAAAGAAAGGATTATCTGCCACCGCGTTCTCTAAGGGATAGCGTTGGCAACTACAAAGATTTCGAGGCTACAGGAATAGAATTTTTTAATTACTTTAGAAAATTTTGTGACCTTAAGCCTGATGAAAAAATTTTAGATGTAGGATGTGGTTGTGGAAGAATGGCTATTCCGCTAACAAAATATTTAGATAAAAAAGGTAGTTATGAAGGATTTGATATAGTTAGCAGAGCGATTGACTGGTGTGTAAAAAATATTTCCTCCAATTACCCAAATTTTCATTTTGAGCTATCTGACGTGTTTAACAAGAGTTATAATCCAAAGGGAAAACATAAAGCATCTGAATACAAATTTCCTTATGAGAATGAATCTTTTGATTTTGTATTTCTTACATCAATATTTACCCACATGCTTCCTCAAGATATGGAAAATTACTTTTGTGAGATTAACCGTCTATTGAAAAGAAATGGAAGATGCTTAATTACCTTCTTCTTATTGAACAAAGAATCATTGCAACTTATCAATGCCAGGAAAAGTACTTTAGATTTTAAGTATGAATTTGGAGAGTATCGTACGATAGATATCAATACACTGGAATCTGCTGTTTGTTATGATGAAGCATTCGTTTTAAGCCTTTATGAAAAAATAGGGCTAAAAATTAAGCAGCCCATCCGTTACGGATCATGGTGTAGCAGATCGAATTTCTTGAGTTATCAAGATATTATTATAGCCCTAAAGGGGGTAAACGGAAAACTTAAAGAACCACTGTACGAAAATCGGTCGCTCTGGATTCAGGTTTAATCTATACGCAATCGGTTTCGGGACGCCAAAAACTTTAGTAAACAACTGCTTATGGATGACAAGATACCCCTTTCCGTGGCCATTATCACCAAAGACGAAGCGGATAATCTACCCGCCTGCCTGAGAAGTGTTGCCTTTGCGGAACAGATTGTCGTGATTGATTCCCATAGCTCGGACAGTACCGTTCAGATAGTATCCGACTTCGGGTGCGAGGTATTTATCGAAGTCTGGCGGGGTTTCGGTCTGCAAAAGCAGTCCGCCGTCGCCCATTGCAGACACCGATGGGTGCTTATCCTCGATGCCGATGAACGGATTCCCTGTGAAACCGCCCTGAAGATAAAGGATATCGTTTTAAATCCATCAACAGCTGTTGCCGGATACAGTTTTCCGAGGAAGAATTTTTTCCAGGGCCGCCGGATCAGGCATGCGGGGTGGTGGCCGGACCGGGTTATCAGGCTTTTCCAGAAGGACCTCGGTCACATAATGCCGGCAATGGTTCATGAAGCCGTAGAAGTCAATGGCACTGTAGTTGCGTTAGATGTTCCCATAGAACATCTTACAGAAAGCCGCCTGAGTCAGATTATCCTCAAGATTGATAGCTACTCCACACTCGGTGCTAGGGAGGCCTTTGAAAGAGGCAGAAAGACAACCGTCTGGTCTGCGGCCCTCCGGGCCTTTTTCACCTTCTCCCAGGGCTATTTTTTGAGGCTCGGTATCCTTGATGGTACTCAGGGCCTGACGTTGGCGGTTACCGATGCGGTAAATAAGTTTTTCAAGTATGCCAAATTGAATGAGTTAAACAGGCAATCAGGTAATCACGATAAGTAGATTAAATGGATATTTCCATTATCATCGTCAACTGGAACACGAAGGATCTATTACGAAACTGCCTCGCTTCTATTTGTGAAACAGTGCGGGACATAACGCGTGAGATTATTGTCGTTGACAATGGCTCTGGCGATGGCAGTGTGGAGATGTTGCGGGAGAAATTTCCCCGGGTTCACGTGATAAAAAACACAGAAAACCGTGGCTTCGGGGCGGCAAACAATCAGGGACTTCGCATAATGACAGGCAGGTATGCACTGTTATTAAACAGTGATACCATCTTGACAGAGAATGCCGTTTATGAACTGTTCTCTTTTATGGAGGCCCATCCGGAGGCAGCCATGGCCTGTGGACAGCTTTTGCATGCAAACGGAAGCAAACAGAATTCCATCGCGGCTTTTCCCCGTCTCCTAACCCTTTTGACCAATGTCACACTGTTAGAATACGTCTGGCCGAAACGCTTCCCCTCTAAGAGATACGCCTGGAAAGAACCCCTTGAGGTTGATTCAGGGATCGGGGCGTGTCTTATGGTCCGCAAGAAGGCTATTGACGAGGTAGGGATGTTCGACGAACGCTACTTTTTCTTTTTTGAAGAGACCGATTGGGCCTATCAGATGCGCTCTGCCGGCTGGAAGATATTTCATGTCCCTTCTGCATTCATCTATCACCTCCAGGGTCAGAGTATCGGCAGGGACTGTGGTTTTCGGATTGAATTTTACCATTCCCGTTACCAGTTTTTCCGGAAATGGAAATCGCGCCCCTATTACCTGCTGGCTTTTTTCGTGATCGTGGTACGGTTATTCGTGAACTGGCTCTTTACATCGGGGGCAAACATCTTTACACTGGGGCTGAACAGCAAGATGCGGCATAAGTGGCTCATCTATTCCCGCATTATTCTCTGGCATATGAAAGGTGTCCTATAGTGGACCCCCAAATTTGGACAGTGTGATAAGTTACACCTGGGAGAAAAAAATAGGAGGTCCAAGTGGAACGAATGCGAAAGAGATACCCCCCCATTGTTTAAGGCCAAGGTTGCTTTGGAGGCAATCAAGGAACAGAAGACTTCATCGTGGCTTTATGTACCTGATAGCCATAATGGACTGGTGGAGCCGCGATGTTATCTCCTGGAGTCTGACGATTAGCCTGGATGTAGATTTCTGTCTGGATGCTCTGATCGGCAATGAATATGGGTTATCCTGAGATCTTCAATACCGATCAGGGCCGCGCCGAGGGCAGCGGTTATCTGTGGCTCCTCGGGAACTGAAACCTCAACTCCTATTGTCTCAGCCACGCTTTTGACCAACCCCATATCCTTTGCCCCGCCGCCCGTTATGGCACAATCCCTTTCCATCCCCAATCTATTTACCAGCGAGAATGTCTTGGCCGCCATGGCTTTGTGAACACCGGCCAGGATATCCTCCTTCGGGGTACCTTCGGCGATGCGTGATATCGTTTCCGATTCGGCAAAAACGGCGCAACCGGTGCTGAATTCGATACTTTTCTGAGCCTTAAGGGATAGTGGCCCGATATCTTTTATATCTATCCCGAGGACCCGGGCAATCACCTGCAGGAACCTGCCACTGCCCGCCGCACACTTCTCACTGACGACAAAATTAACCACCCACCCCTTATCGTCCACCTTGATGACCTTACTGGACTGCCCTCCAATATCAATAATAGTCCTCACCGAGGGAAAGAGGTGATGGATTCCCCTTGCCTGGCAGGAGACATCCGTCACCTGCTGGCCAGCGAAGGGAACCTTGGAGGCACCATAACCAGTGGCCACCACACAGGCAATATCATCGAACGATAGAGAGGCCTTGACCAGAACCTCAGCCATCACCTTCTCCGCTGTCGTCTGGTAATGCCCTCCCGAGGGAAAGAGGTACGAGGCAAGGACATTAATTTCATCAAGGAGCACTACCTTGGTAAAGGCAGCGCCAACATCAATTCCACCTACATATGCCACCTGGTGACCTCGTCGGGAGTCGTGAGTCAAGAGTCGTGAGTCAGTTTCCTTCTTTCCTCAAATTTCTCAATCTTCATCTAATGTGTTTGACTTACGACTTATGACTTACGACTGATGTTTACTTAAGTGAAGAAATGGACTTCTTCCAGCCGACGCTCTCTCCTGGGAAGAGACCCCTCTTCCCTTGCCTTCTCGGCCCGTTCCCTGCAAAGCAGGGCGGCACCCAGTGCCCCGGTGAGCAAAGGTTCAGGAGGGACCAGAACGCTTTTCCCTATTTTTCCCTCCAGCGCCCGGATCAGGCCGATATTCTTGGCCCCACCACCGGTGACCACTACATCCCTTTCCACTCCAATCCTTTCCACCATGTTGTGAATCCGGCTGGCGATGGCATCGTGAAGTCCCGCCACGATATCAGCAGTGCTTGCTCCTTCAGCAAGGTAGGATACCACCTCCTGCTCGGCAAAGACGGTGCAGGTACTGCTGATCCTTACCTTACCTTTGGCCTTCAGGGAAAGCTCCCCCATCTTCTCGAGGGGCACCTGGAGAGCCTCTGCGATCACCTCGAGGAATCTGCCGGTGCCTGCAGCGCACTTATCATTCATGACGAAGTCCACTACCTTTCCTACGTCAAGGCATGCCTTACCACTGGAAAGCTTGATCCCTTTACAATCCTGGCCGCCAATATCAATAACGGTCCTTGCTGTGGGGAAGATGCTACTTATCCCCTTAGCGTGACAGGAGATCTCTGTTATCTGCCAGTCAGCAAAAGGCACATTCACCCTTCCATAACCTGTGGCTACCACGTAGGCAATATCATCGAAGGAAAGTTTGGCTCGGGAAAGGGCGTCTGCCATTACCCTGTTGGCCAGTCGGCGGTGCTCCGCCCCTGTAGGACCAACGATCGAAGCGAGGATACTCTCCTTCTCCATAATGACCACCTTGGTCATTGTGGAACCGATATCGAGGCCAGCTACATACATCTCACACTTTCTCACCGAAATTTCTACCTCAACTAATAAGGCACATTATCGGCGATAATGTGCCTTATCAAGTTCCGGCAAGTCATTCCCCCCTCTACCTATCGAGCAGTCCGTTTCTTATGTGCATCCACTGCTTCTACAAAAGCATCAATCTGTGCCTTCCACTGGGCTTCTGAATAGTCACGGACATCAATAATATCACTGATCAACTGCATCGTGGGTATCTTTGTGTATTCATTCAACCTCCGCAGCCAGTCAATCTGCCCAACGGTCGTGGCACGGCATGACCTGGTGGCGTGGGTTACTACACCATCTATCCTGTAGTCATCTATGTATTCGAGAAGGCGCTCCACCGTCGGTATCCCACTTCTCTTTTTCGCTTTATCATACCTTTGAGTCCAGCGCAGGAAGGTTCTCCACGCCAGGTACTCCAAGGGGTCCTTGACATGGGAGGGTACCTCCACAGGATCATAGATCCGATAGGCATTCTCCATGACAAATACCGCCCCTAACGTTTCAAAGTAGTTGAAGATCCACATGGTATGCCAGGGAGGAAGACCACCACCAAACAGTATCCGGTACTTCTCTTCCGGGACCACTCCCACCTTATTATCTACCCTCTGCTTTACCTCGTCATATAGTTCCTGATAAAAGTCTACCGCTATTTGTTTGCCACAGCAGAAGAAGCCGGGAACCATGGCGTTGTAGTGGTCCTCTGTGGGCATGGGTGACGGAATGGCCTTCCGCAGTTGATCAACCTCCCACCATTTCTGCCAGGTAATATTGCTCAGCTCAATGGCCTCCCAGAGCCGATCATGGTTCAGCTTCTTCTTTGTCTGCTGTTCCAGGAAGTCCACCAATCCCCTGAACTGCTCCCTCTGGTATCTGATGTAATAGTCTCTCACCCCGTCAAGATCGGCATCCACAGGAGGCCAGAGGACGTCAAAGCTGTAAGTGGGAACATTCATATAACGCCCTAAGGCTTGATACCACTTGAAGCGAGGGTCACAGGCAGAGCCACAGCCTAACAGCATATCTGGCATGACCATGCCGCCGTCAGGGGCGTTCTCCGGAATCCCCCCCAGCTCCTTCCGCAAGGCGTCAAAGCCCATCCCTACCCTCACATAACCACAGATAACGTTGGAATAGCCGTCTGCTTCCGCCTTCAATACGAACCTTTCCGCATCCCGCTTGGCGGCAGCAAGTCCAGCATAGTTCTCTGTCCAGACGGCGACAATATCCATCGCGGCGAGGATATCTTCATACTGACAGGCTGTCATCGTATAGGCTGTAGGTTGCCCCTTTTCCTTCGCCTCACGGGCATTCTGATAAAGGCCCCTTACGATCGCCCGCACCTTCTTAACCGTTTCGGTAGCCTTCACTGATGTGGTTTTTTCCGCTGGTTTTTCTGTCATTTTAACCCCCTCGAATATTTCTTTCAACACACCGGAGCTCTCACCCCCTTAGGGTAATCCTGCCTCCTCCGCTGAGGTTTCTAAACGATCATCTCGAGGAACGCCTGGACCCTGGTCTTTAGTTGACCGAGAGTGGTGGCACTATAGTCGTCCTCAAGATAGAGGACAGGTAGACCCTTTTTCTGGAAGTAGTCCCTGAAATCAGGGGCATCAAGCTCATAGGTATCACAAAACCTTATGACGTAAAGTATTACCCCATTTACCTTGAAATCAGTGGCAAATTTGTAAACATATCCAAACCTGTTATCCAGGTCCTTCTCATGTGTCTCGGCCTGGGGCCGATAGGTACGGGGACAATATATCTTGTCTAGATAGCGATTGACAATCCCATCCAGGGGATCTGCCGTCACTTCCACATCATGCCAGAAACCTCTGCTTCCCGTAGAGAGGTCATCCATCACCACACTGGCTCCACTCTCCTCGATCAGTTGAACAAAGGAAATATCATCTATAACGCTGCCGTAGAGGAGAATCCGAGATGGTTTCTTCTGGAGACCGCTACCGCGTCCTTTGATCTCTTTGATCATACTGCGTAGCAAGTCGTTAAATTCGATAACAGGAAGGCCCATCCCTGCTACCATTGTCTTAAGAATCTCAACCCCTGAAGTTAGAGGGAAATCCGGCTTCCTCAAATCATACAGTTCCCGAACTAAGGCTCTATTTTCGTTATGAAGCTGGACTGCCCTGGTCAGGGCTTCATCAGTCATCTTTTTACCGGCAAACCTCTCCAGAGACCTGCGGAAGGTTAATAACTCCTCTTTAAAAAACTCATAAGAGGAAGGCTGGAGCATGTGAGGTACATTGATGAAGTGGGAATAGGCAGGTTTACGATAATATTTCCAGATATCATATATCCTCTGCACAGTATCACACGTATGTGGAACCACCAGCCCATCGAGAAAATCATACCTGTTCTTCAACGCCAGGTCGAAGGCACTGCGGATAAAAGGGCACATGATGGTTTCCAGGTAAGCATCGGCCTCAGTTATGGGCTCATTCACTCCCCCCTGGATACGGTAAGGCACCATCGAAAGGGCAGTGAAGAACTCTACGGGAACATAGCAACATAAGTAACCAATTACCTTTGTACCCTGGCTGCTCAGTTCCCTCGCTCTCTGCCCCCGCCTCTGGTATAGGTCCTCTACCCCTGCAAGCCCTGTTTTCTTTAGCTCCGTTGTCGTCATAATTCATCCCCCAAAAAAGTTTTTCTCTCCTCGATATCTTCCTTTCGATTAAATCTCCGGGCTCCCCGCAAGCAGGAAGGAAGGAGGCCCAGCATATTTTTTCTCTCTTTGCCTGTCAATACATTTTTTATCTTACGAATTGTCTCAAATAAAATGTTACTCAAAGGGTGGTTAAAGAGGAAAACCTCCCGTTCCCCATTCTTGGCTTCGATTGGGATAATGGAGGAAAGTTCCTGAATTATCACCTCCAAAGACATTTTACCGAAAGAAAACAATGGGTAGTATTAGGACGAAAAGGAAGGGAAAGGTTGTTAATCACCGATTTTCGCGGAGCTATAACCGTCATTTGAGGACAAGATTTTGATG
>JASEGZ010000002.1:59580-98424 GCA_030018935.1 Syntrophales bacterium | reverse complement strand
TCGGCAGGCTAACACGCACCTTATATACCTGTCCAGTTTTTGGGGAGAGTTATAAACTATACTCAATTTCCCCTTGATTTTCCGTTCACCTCAGGTTTTTCTTTATTCCTTTACGTCGCTATTTTCATGCCACGAAAAGGAGGTTTCATTAGGGTGTCAGGATGAAACGGAGGAGGTAGCCCAACTCGGAGCTTTCATACTTTCTATTGGTAAAAACACCCCTGTCTGCGTACTCAGTTATAATCCCCTTTCCCTCGCTGCTGTGCAGGTAATTTACATCAAACATGATCCTGCATTTGGGATTCCAGATCCAGCGTATGCCGCCGGTCACAGAATACCCCTCGCTGCTCCCATCAAGGAGACCTGAGTCAAAAAGTTCCTGGGAGGCATCCTTATAACTATACCGGGCGATAACCTCCCAGGCCCCCCAGGTGCCGTTTTTCAGGCTGAAGTTTTTCTTGGGCTTTGGCTGCCTCCAGGCAAAGAACACATCCTCGAATTCCTTCTGCTCACCGGTGAGGAAATAGCTCACCCAGAACTGGTGCACATCCACATGATAGTTGCCAGGGAGTCGGAAATCGAGTGTGCCTTTATCATCTTCTTTATATACGGTAATATCCTCCCACTGAACACGATTGAACTCGTAGCTCATGGTCAGGGGACCGTGCAACCAGTGGAACTCCCCCCCATAGCGTGTGCGCTGATCGAGGTCCACATAGCTTTTCGTCCAACGGAACCACCTGGACTCATAGTTTTCCGTCCTCATGTTCGTTTCACCCCTTGTCGTCTTGATGGACTGGATGCCGGTCTGATAGCTCCCCGCAAAACGCATCCCTTTAAGCCACGGAGAAGCCATGTCCTTGAAAGGCACGAGAAGGATCCGTCCGGCGAAGTCCTTATGGTTATCATAATCACCGGAACCGACATCCTTATCTACACCCACGCCTGTTGTCGCAGCGAGACAGGTCTGGACTTTCCCGCCAAGAAACTGGCTTTGGATATTGATTCCTCGATCAAAAAAGGGGGAAACGGGTGTGGCGGTTGCATACTCAACGAAATTAATATGTGCCTCTTCTGTAAGCGAGTCGGCGCCTCCGGCGGGAACCTTGAACTGACCGATCTGCAGATTAAATTCGGGACGCACCTTAAACATCCAGTAGGCATTTCTCAGATAAGGATCATCGGCCATCTCGATCTGGAGGCGAAAGATATGCTCCAGATCACCCCTATAGAGGTTTCCCCTCATATCGTAACGTGCCCGGCGGATATCGAATGAGTCGGGACTCCTGGACCCGCCACTGAAGAAACGGGTATCGAAATGCAAAACGCCGCCAAACTGAAGTCTGAATTGTTTGTCCGGCGTCTCAAGGAAGAAACCGTCCCGCCAGTAGGCGATAAGCCCCGTCTTCTTCTCTTTTTTTAACTCTTCCTCCCGCTTCGTGGTTACCTTTTCTACCTCTTCCACCTTCCTTTCCAGCGCCTTGAGTCTTTCCTGTTCCTGGCGAGCCTTATCTTCCGCCTCTTTCTGTCTCTCCATCTCCAATTTTAAGGATTCGAGCGATTTCTGCTGTCCCTGGATTATCTTTTCAAGATTCTCTATCCTCTGTTTGAGTGATTCCTCAGGGGAAGCAAAAGCCGGCGTACGGAACCCGAAAAGAAAAAACGAAAGACTAACGACAAGAACCAAAACTTTCCATTTCATCCTACGATACCCCCTATCGAAATAATTGCCTATCGGCGTGTTCCTTGCCATATATACAAAATCTATGCCGGGAAGGCAACCCCATATTATTGACTAATCTGCCGTCAGATGGTAATTTGTGTGTAACTACTCAGGCACAAAGCAGAGCGGAGCAGGGTCGTTTCGTTGTTTTTTTCCTACTTTGTGCCTTTGGTGCTCTGTGCCTCTGTGCCTACCTGAATAGTTACATTTGTATACAATAAACTTGCTGGGGAGAGATCAGATATGGAAATTATCCACCTGCTGCTGGTAGATGATGAAGAAGATTTCAGAACAACACTGGCCGGCAGGTTAAAAAGAAGGAATATGGATGTTACCAATATTGGCAGCGGCAAAGAGGCGATAGAACTGGTCAGAGAAAAGTCTTTCGATGTGGCCGTTGTTGACATCAAAATGCCCGGGATGGACGGCATAGAAACCCTGAGGCAGATCAAGAAGATTGCTCCACTCGTAGAGGTTATCCTGCTGACCGGACATGCCTCTGTGGAAGCAGGTATCGAGGGTATAAAATCAGGGGCTTATGATTACGTGATTAAACCTTGTAATGTCAATGATCTCTTGCTTAAGGTAGAGGATGCCTACCGGCGGAAACTGGTCGAGAAGGGGCATACTCAGGAAGAATAAATATGTGGAAAAAACTTAAACTCTTTAAAAGGAAAAAATTAAACCAAGGCGCTTCCTCCCGGAATAACCTGTCCGATCTCTTTCGCTTTAAATATTCCTGTTTCAAAATGTTGCTGGATTCGAATGCCGAATTTTTAAAGATAATAACCGATATAGAGGAGAAACTGCGGGGACAGCAGGTCTTTGGTATGTCATACGTGAAATCCCGGTCGGCCCAGGCCGTTTTCCATACCCTGCGTATGGTTAAAAACTTAGATGACCTCTCGGGCCATCGTTACTCTTTACTTTTTGATGTCCTCGAAAAGATCAATGTAAAAATCAAAGAGATCCTGAGTAAGAGAAAGGAAATTCCTCCAACAGAATTGATTTTACCCTACTGTCAGATCAACGCAGAGATGATGGACTGGGTGGGAGGGAAAAATGCCAATCTGGGTGAGATACATAGCAGGGTGGGGCTTCCCATACCCGGGGGATTTGCTGTCACCACACGGGCCTGCGAGTCTTTTATGGCCGACAATGATCTCTTTGATGAGATCAGCAGGAAAAAGATGGAGATTGACCCTGATAACCCGGAAACCATTAAAACCACCAGTGAAGAAATCCAGCGGTTAATCGTCTCCGCCCAGGTTCCTGCCACATTGGAAGAGGCCATCCTCCTGGCCTATGCAAAACTTGCCGAGGCTGACAGTAAGGGGCAATCTCCGAATTCTTCTTTACGGGTATCCATGAGGAGCAGCGGGATTGGAGAGGATAGCGAGCTTTCCTATGCCGGCCAATACCTGTCCAAATTAAACGTGCCATCGGATCGTCTCATCCAGACCTATAAGGAAATCGTAGCCAGTCTCTATACTCCCCGGGCGATTGCCTATCGCCTCAACAAAGGGATAAGGGACGAAGATATCGCCATGAGTGTGGCCTGCCTGCAAATGGTGGAATCCGCAGCCAGCGGCGTGATGTATTCGCGAAATCCTTTCAACCTCCTAAAAGAAAATATCATCATTACCGCCGTATGGGGACTGGGACCATATGCCGTGGAGGGGGTCATCACGCCGGACAGTTACACGGTGGGCAAAAATCGTCAAACAATAGCCGCCGAGATCTCCCACAAGACAGTTCAATTAGTCAGTAAGCCGGACGGTGGTTTGATGGAAATTCCCGTGGCGGATGATCTTCAGGACAAACCCTGTCTCTTGCCGGAAGAGATCGGCATTCTTGCCGGCTACGCCCTGAAACTTGAGGAACATTACGGATGCCCCCAGGATATCGAGTGGGCCCTCGACCGGGAGGGGCGTCTCCTTATCCTGCAAAGCCGCCCCCTTCGCGTAGCAGACTATGGGAAAAACTATCCCATCACCCCCGTCTTGACAGCATACCCGCTGCTGATCGAAAAGGGAACGACCGCATCTGCGGGGGTAGGTTTCGGACCGGCCTTTCATGTAGCTTCAGACGAAGACCTCTTGAATTTCCCCGATGGGGCGGTCCTGGTGGCCAGGCACTCTTCTCCGAAGTTTGTTATGGTCATGAAGAAAACCCGGGCCATCATCACCGATCTGGGAAATGTAGCGGGACATATGGCCTCTCTGGCCAGGGAATTTGCGGTGCCTACCGTTGTGAATACCAATGTGGCCACGACCAGCATCCCCTCCGGTATGGAAGTTACCGTGGATGCCTATTCGGGAAGGGTATATCTGGGAAGGGTGCCGGAATTAGACTCCTTCCAAATTACCGGTAAATCCCCCATGCAGGGCACACCAGTATACAGGGTCCTGAGGGAAGTCAGTGATTGGATCGTCCCTCTGCATCTTCTGGATCCCAAGTCGCCCAACTTTGCCCCTCCTTTTTGTCAGTCCCTTCACGATATCAGCCGGCTGGTACACGAATTCTCATATACTGAGATGTTTCAACTCAGCGATTTTGTATCCGATAAAAAAGGAGTGGCTTTTAAATTGAAGGGGTCCATTCCGCTTGACCTGTATGTTATTGATTTAGGGGGTGGTCTGACGGAAACCAGCGTGCATCTCAAAAGGGTATCTCCGGATAAGATCGCCTCTGTCCCCTTCAAGGCCCTCCTTAGAGGAATAACGCATGAAGATTTCCAGCAAAATCAATTACGCCCGGTGGAGTTTAAAGGTTTTTTATCTGTGATGAGAGAGCAGATGCTCTCCCCCCCTTCTACAGTGGAAAGGTTCGGTGATCGCAGTTATGCCATTATTTCCGATAAATATCTGAATTTTAGCTCCCGCGTGGGGTACCATTACAGCATCCTTGACTCTTACTGCAGCCAGACAGTGAACATGAATTATATAACATTCTCTTTCAAGGGGGGCGCGGCCGATGATGTGCGGAGAAACAGGCGTGCCCGGGCTATCGCCAGGATCCTTCAATCACTCGATTTTGCGGTGGAAATTACCGGAGACCAGGTAGGCGCCCGGTACCAAAAACATGAGCTCCCTCTCATGGAAGAGAAGCTGGACATGATCGGGCGACTGTTACAGTTCACACGCCAGATGGACATGCTGATGACCAATGAGGCCAGTGTCGAGGCCTTGGCCAAAAACTTCCTGATGGGAAACTATAACTTTGAAGAAAAAATTCTCCGTAAATAGATGTAAAGGAAACTTCCTCAATCAAAAGCTTATCCTCTTCGTTGGCGCTGGGCGGTCGGCAATGAAAAGGCAGCGATCCGTGGCAAAGATACTGATGGCCTCCTGCTCAGGTTCCCTGGGTACCGACTGGGTCAGCCAAAAGAGGAGGGCCTCTACTACCGGAGGAGCTTCGATAATGGAATGGAGGTCTCTCAACAATCTAATCTTTGATATTGCCCATATTGTCTTTAATATATTGAGCAATATCTGCAGCAGACGACCCGGGGCCAAAGGTTCTTCCCACACCCGTACTTATCAACTCTGGTACATCATCATCAGGGACTACTCCTCCTACAATAACCAATATATCTTCCCTTTTACTTTCTCTTAACCCTTTTATTATTTCAGAGGTAATGGACTTATGTCCCCCCACGGAAAAACTTACCCCCACAACATCCACATCTTCCTGAATGGCCGAACTTACCACATCCCGAGGATAAACAAATCTAGTGAAGATCACTTCCATACCAAAATCTCTTAATTTCCTGGCTAGATGCCTTACTCCCCGATCATGTCCATCAAATCGAGCGATGGTCAACAACATCCTGATCTTTTTTTCTTTCATCAATCCTACCTCCTATGCCCAACCAAATACTTCTCTTAAGACGCCCTGCAACTCCCCAAGGGTAGCTTCTGCTTTTGCCGCCTCAATTACCGCCGGCATTAGCTCCCCGCTATGTTCAGGCCAGGTTTCATTGACCAGTACAGCTATTTCCCTGAGTCTCTGCAGGGCTTCTTTTACTTTTTCATTATCCCTTTTTTCCTTGTATTCTTTAAGCCTTCTTAGAGCCTCCTCCTCTATCTCCGGATATTTAAAGACGGGGACTTTTTGTTCCTTCTCTGTTACATATTTATTCAATCCTACAATTATCTTTTCCCCTTTATCTATCTTCTCCCGCCATTCATAAGCAGACTTTGTGATCTCCTCTTTAAACCACCCGGATTCCCAGCACTTTACAAAGCCGCCCCTTTTGTCTATCTGTTCTATAATCCGGAAAATCTCTCCTTCCACTTTGCTGGTCAGCCATTCTACATAATAGGAACCTGCCAATGGATCTGAAACATTCGGTATGTTTGTCTCATGGAGGATAATCTGCTGGGTCCTCAGGGCGAGGATGTGGGATTCTTCGGTGGGAGTAGAAAGAGCTTCCAGATACGAATTTGTCTGGATGGAATTTGTACCTGAAAGTACCGCTCCCAGAGTCTCTAACGTGGTTCTTACCACATTATTTAAAGGCTGCTGCGCCGTTAAGGTAACACCAGAGGTCTGGCTGTGCATCCTTAAATGCAACGATCTCGGATTTTTGCAGTCAAATCTTTCCCTGTTCACCTTGGCCCACACCCTTCTCATCGCCCTGACCTTGGCAATCTCCTCGAAGAAATCGGCGGCCTGGGCAATCTGAAAGCCAACTCTCGGTAAAAACTCATCCGGCTCAAGTCCCGCTTTTATGCATTCTTCCGTGATGGCTATTCCTGCCGCTATCGCAAAACCTGCCTCCTGGATGGCGCTGCCCCCCGATTCTTCCACATAATAAGATACGATATTGGTATGATTCCACTGGGGCATGTTCCGGCAGCAGAATTTTATAAACTCCGCCATAAGCTTAAAGGCGCTTTTGGGAGGAAAGGCAACGTTGCCCACAAAAGCAAAAGACCAGAGCCAATTCATACTGTTGCCGTAAACTTTTGTTATGGGGATCCCCCTTTTTTCAAGATAGGCAACGTACAGCGCTATCTGGACCAGGGTGGCACGGCAGATGTTGTGGACAACTGATACTTTCGTAAGATCAATATCGTGAAAAAGGTAATCAAAATCATCTTGAGTCGCAAAATGACAACCCGCGTGTCCCACCCTCCCTTTCACTTCCGGATCATCGGGATCGTAACCTGCCTTCGCTACCAGATCGAACACCAGGTTATAGGCATCCTTGCCAAAATAACCCCTGGCTCCCATTTCTTTTAAAAGATCCATTCTTTCCCGGGTTTGTTCCGGCAAACCATAGCCCAAAACCAGATTGTTAAACCAGGGGGTGAATTGATACTGCACCGGGTATATCCCTCTTGTATAAGGATAAACCCCCGGCATTTCCGGTTTAAAACCAACCTCTTCCAGATCTCTTGTTGTATAAACGGATTTTACCTGGATACCGGAATCTGTAGTAGCTTGAAACTCTTTGCCTTTGTAAAGCTTGTCGTATGACTCTTTCCACTGTGCTTTCAACTTGTCCTCTTCCTCTAAGAATTCCTTTTTAAACATCTATGACCCCCCTTTTTTTTAATATTTTTGTAACTACTCAGGTTAATAGGCACAGAGGCACAAAGCTGTCTTGCCTATTTGCTGCTTAACTTCCTGATTAAACTGCTAAGCTCTGCCCCTCTGTGCCAAGCCTAACGGTAGACAGAACATTGTTTGTCAATCAGGCGAATTGGGTATGGCCGGCCCCGGGGTCTCGAGAATGGAATGGATGTCTCTCATGATCTTTGCCCTCTGGCCGCTTATGGAGGCATCGTCCAGCATAATCATGTCTAACTGGCGGGTATGGATGATCAGGTAACCGATGACCATGAGCCTTCCTTTCATGAAGCCTTCCTCTTGCCCCTCCAGGCGGGAAAAAAGTGCATCTTCCCTGACCTCTGTCCGAAAACCAAATTCCTCTAAGATACGGCCGACAAAAAAGGTACGTCTCACCCTTCGCTGATAGTCAGCGGCACCCCCCTTGAACTGGAAACTGATGTAATTTTCCAGGGCTCTTTCACCAACTAATGCCTCCACAATGGAGAAATGGAAACCAAACCGAGAATGGAGGCTGCAGAAATTCTTGGAGATCATAAAATAATTGCGGACGGCATAGGAGGAGCGGGAGGAGGGATCGAGTGCCAGATTGGTAGTGGCCTCGTGCAAGATGGACAAAAATCCCTTTGCATTCACCGGCGGGGGGCCCCGCCAGGGGATGGCGGTGATCCCCTTCCAGAGGGCGAGCATGGGGATGGAGGAGATGTTTTCTAATTTAACATGCCTTCCCTCGACCTCATCCTTGAAGCCGTCATCTAAATCAATGACCCAGAACTGCATCGGTACGTCAGTTACCAGTTGTTTACTGGCACGCTCTGGGAAATGATGCTCCTTACCGAAACTGAACATCTCCCAAACCGCCTTTTCGTGGGAAAAGCGGGTAAGATCATGGAAGGTCCGGCACTTCTGCGGTTTAAAATCGGGGGCATCCGGATCAAGGAGGTTTAAGGGGACAATGTACCGGCTTACTTCTTTGAGGATCTCATAAACAGGGCTGCCTTCGGCAAATTTTTTCTTATGCTCCGACTGCACTAACAGCGCCTCAACACGGCCCTTATAGATTCTCCGTCCCTCGGCATCTACCGTTACCAGGTCGTTATTCTTCAATGTATCAGTCGCCCCGGGAACACCGAACAATGCCGGGACGTTAAATTCCCTCGCCACCGTCGCCAGATGGCCGGCAAAACTCCCCTCCTCAGTGACCACCGCCTGGGCCCGACTCAAGAGAGCAGCCCATCTCGGCAGAGGCCAGGGGGTAACCAGGACAGCCCCCTCCGGAAACTGAAGGGTATCCATGTCTCTCTTTACTATAAAGACAGGACCGCAGGCCACACCGGCAGAGGCCGTTATCCCTCCTGCGATGATCACCGATTCCTTCTCTACCGGCTCCTCCGGCCCTCCAGGAACATTTTCTCCCGTATCAAACTGCTTAAGCGGCCGGCATTGCAAGATATAGACGGCGCCATCCTGGGAAATGGCCCACTCAATGTCTTGAGGAAACCCGTAGTATTCCTCTATTTTCATTGTCATCCCGGCTAACCGACGGACCTGGTCGTCTGTCAGGGAAGGGGAGGAGGCCTTCTCTCCCGCCAGATCCAGACGACATACCCCTTCTTCAGGGTAACAGACGAACTTATATTCCTTGTTCCTGATCTCTTTCTTTACCACAGCCATGTTATCTCGTAAGACAACAAACAGGTCGGAGGCCCCGCTGCCGTCAACCACGGATTTGGGCAGACCCCAGGCTGAGTTTATAAAAATCGAACTGTCTCTCATATCCAGCGGATTACGGGAGTAGATGACCCCGCCGGTCAGCGCATCAACCATCACCATGCAACCCACACACATGTCAATGTCTTCATCACGGATCCCCTTGTTCAATCTGTAAGCCATGGCCGGCAGGCTGTACTTGCTGGCGATGACTTCTCTATAGGCCCGCATAATATTTTCGGCGCTCACGTTCAGTTCAGAACGATACTGTCCGGCAAAGGATGTTCCCATAGAATCTTCCGCTAAGGCGCTGCTCCGCAGAGATACCGTTATCCCCCCTCTGACCTGCTGCTCCAGGTCTCTGTAAGCCTCCATGATTATCTCTTCCAGGTCGGGAGGAATACTTGACCGGATGATCAGTTGCTGGATGCCGGCGCTGAGGGTGTAGAGATGGACGATCTGCTCCCCACGAGAAGACTGGAGGCGACGGTCAATCTCTGTCTGAAGGTCGTTATGGGCAAAAAACCTCTGATAGGCAAGGGCTGTGATCACGAAGCCTTCCGGTGTGGAAATCTGGAGCTGATTTTTTATTTCCCCCAGGCCGGCCATCTTATTTCCCACCTCATCGGCCATCTCCCCGCCGATTTCCCGCAGTGAAATAACAAGCCTGTCCCCTTTGGGCAGTCTTCTCCGGGAAAGTATCTGATTGATGGACGTCTCTATATCCCTGAACCTGTTGTATAATTCCCGGTATTTGCCTGGGGCGAGTTCATCAAGATTCTGGATGATACGGAAGACATTGACAGACAAAGCTGTACAGTTTGCCCTGATAAAGGACATACTGAAAGGGCGTCCCCCGGCAAGGGCCTGCTCTATATCAGCCATAATCTCCAGGGCCTTGTTGTTGGCATTGAGAAGGAGCTTAAAGTTATGGTAGCGGGCCCTGAAGGTAGAGCGAAGTTCCTCGACGTTAAAAGTAAAAAGTCGCCTCCGTGGGGGGGTGGAAAAGATTTTTTTCAGGAAAGGAAGCACGGAAAGCTTAAACCTCTTTTTTATGGCCCGCTTTCATCTGCAGGCCGAGACCCTCAAAGAGGAAGAGGATTGCATAACCCCACCACAGGGTATAAAGGACATAGAAGCCGAGCGAAACACTTAAGATGCCAACACTCGAAGATGCCGATCTCGGTTCGATTTTATAGAAATTGTATGCCACCTCAATGGTTCTCTTCATCACCTCTTCCACCCAGGTCGCCTCGGTGAATCTTTCCTGTTTTGTCAGTGCCTTGTTCAGTGCCTTGAATCCTTTATGCCAGACAAACAACACCTCTTTTTGCGGGAAGCCGTATTTCTGGGCGATCTCTTCACCTCGATTATAGAAGACAACGTCGCTATCCCTGATCGCCGCCTCTAAAATCCGGCCAAGGTCGCCATTTACCTTAAGCAGGGGTAAACCATTGCCTGCTGTACTCACCGAAGCGCCCGCGGCGGAGAAGAGCTGCCCTGTCTTCTTTGCCATTTCTTCATTATCAAGTTTGATGGCAATATCAACACGACGACCTTTATACTCCTCGTTTTCTTTCAGAACTTTGGGGATGTAGTACGTTGATCCCTTGGCAATGGAGTTGAAAAGCCGATCGGCAGCCTGGAAGGCATTCCTCCCTCCCCCGAATACAGGGGTAAACATTATTCCCAGGACAATCAAGAAACTTACAGATAGAAGAAGACCTTTAGTGAATTCCCTTTTATTTGCCACGATCATTGCCTTATACCTCCCCTCTTAAGACTTTAATGTTGCTGAAAAACTTTCCGATTACCCAGATCGCGAAAACCCCCACGGCAATAAAGAAGAGCCAGTTACCGATAGTGGTCATAGTTGCTGCCATAGCTTTGGAGATGTCAATGATCTCCATTTCCCTGAGTTTACCGGGCAGGGCAAACAACCTGTTGAGAAAACCGGCGAGAACGGCTACAGCATAAAACCCCCTGATATAGATTCCTTTGACAACCTTGGTGGTCAGTGCGCCGAGCTGAATTCCTATCAGGGAGCCGAGAAGCATCCCCATGGCCAGGGTATAAAAAACGAAGCCGTAGATGGCGTATTGTGAAATGGCGGCATAGCCGGCGGTAAATATGATCTGCAGAATATCCGTTCCCACGGTGGTAAAGGATGAAACACCGAGGATGTAAACAAACATGGGAAAAGTCAAAAAGCCTCCGCCTACCCCCATGATTGCTGCTGCGAAACCGACAATAGCCCCGCAGATAGCCACAAAAACAGCGGAAATCTTCTTCCCACCGGGGGTAAGGTCCTGATCAAAGGTAATAAAGGGAGGAATCCTGGCCGACTGCAACCTGGCGGGAAGGCCTTTCCCCCCGGAGGCCGCTTCGGCGCCATGGGGGCTTTCTCCCACATGGGCTCCCACCTCTCCGCCGGCTCTCCTGAGCCTGAAAAAATCAACCAGGGCATAGATGCCTAAAAACCCTAATAGAAGGACATAAACAACGCTGATGAAGGTATCACTCAAAACAGGGTTTTTTTCATAAAGTGTCCTGTTGATCACCCCGCCACCGGTAACCCCGAGGACTGATCCGACTAAAAAGGCGACAGCCAGGCCAACCGAAACATTACCTAATTTTTTATGAACCACCGTTCCCATAATAGCCTTGGCGAAGATGTGGAAGAGATCGGTGCCTACAGCCAGGATTCCCTTTATTCCGGCGCTCATGAGCGCCGGCGTGATGATAAATCCCCCGCCCGCCCCGATAGCGCCGGTAATTAACCCTGCACAGAGGCCGATGAGTATGGAGACCATAAAAACAAAGGTAGTATAAAAGGCAGGGCTGTAAGCCTCTTTCCCCCCTAAGATGGGTGGAAGTTCGGCGGTGGCGAAAGCGATGGATCCTAAAATGATCGGCAATAACATCAAGCCCAGTATCAGGCGCCTCTTCTTACTGCTCAAGATGTTCATCGAGATTTCATACTCCCACCTTGCATGGGCCTTTGCAGCCATCAAGAGCATCTGATACAATCTCTCGCCTTTTCTCATTAAACAACATCCTCCTCTCAAATTTTAGTGTAACTACTCAGGGGTTAGTGAATCAGGAGAAAATTATTTCATTCTAACTCCTGTCCCACCGATCTATTCGTGGGTTTGCTCCTGAAGTGAAACGATATAGCCCGGTTTCACTGTGTAGTTAAATCCCGCCGTTGCCAACGAGTCTGTTTCTGAGACTCTGTCAACCACTACCGTTCCTACCGGTTTTCCCTTTTCATTAAGGAGGGTAAGGCAGGTATCGGCCTGGATACCATGTCTGGTACCTAAACTGAAGGCAATCTCGTATCCTTCCTCACCCCTCCTGACCTTATAGACCTCTGCCTTTCCCTGTTTGGCCATGAGATCTTCAATCTTTCTGGAGAGGGAAAATATATACCCGAAGGCCAAAACAACCAAGGGAAAAGAAGAAGCGACTGCAACCCACGGAGAGATGTCTAAGTGTCGCCGTATGAGAGACTTGAAGCTCTGGCGATAGCTCGCATAATCTTTATGAACCCTTATCAGAAAAATAAGAGGCGATTTTTGCATCTTCTTTCCCTTAATACCCACGACTAATCTATACTCTCCCTGTCTAATATGGGGGTCGGTTGTTAGCCGCCCCTGCCACATGTTTTCCCCGAACCAAAAACCTCTCTGAATCGAATCAATGGAAAGCTGAATAAGATTTGAACTGCTCCTGTAGGTTAGTTCCTGGATGTTCTGGGCTTTTTCCGCCAGTGGTCCATTGATCCCTATAGATGTTCCAGGAATAAGATTAAATACATTTATCGGTTGCCTGAACCCGGCGACCAGGGCATCAATAAGTGACAGACTGAGGACAACACAAAAAACGGCGGCAGCTTTCCCCATGGCGTTTCTCCACCGTCTAACCTTCTCTACGTCCATCACAACTACTCTATCCCCTTTGACTGATTAATGAAAGCACAAAAAAGATGTCCCTCTGTGCCTGCCTGAATCGTTCGTTATTTCTTAAAAATATCGGTCTTGCTGACGTTCATAAACCTCCTCGCCTTCCCCTCCTCTTTATAGTAGATGCGGACTTCATCACCGGCATCCCAGGTATTATCCGGAAGGGCAAAGTATTCATCCGGCAGAGAGAAGGTGGTGAGAATCTTTTGTCTCTTCGAATAGACGGTGATGGTCTTCTTTTCCCTGTCTATCACAGGGAAATTCTTGGGTTTATCTGCCGCCTGATCATAGACCAACGGATCCTCTTTGCCCACGTTTTCCCTCTGTTCGATCAGTTTATAGGCGATCGTCTTGAAGTTCTGTGTGGCCGTATCAAAGATGACTATCTGGTTTTTCTTAGTATCGAGTTTCATTCGCTTTCCTGCCTTCGGGAGAGCCCCGATTTCCGCAGGATCCTTCGGCATCTCATAAGTAACAGGCGGCAGATAACTGTAATCAGGATTCTTTGGATCGGACTCCTTATCCCTGACAATAGTTACCGTTCCTTTTTCCTTGTCAAACTCGATAACCTTGCCCTGATCCACCTTACCCAATTCCCCACAGGCGAGGACAAAGGGTAAGACAGTTAGTATCGTAAACAGACTAAGTTTCTTTACCATCGCATACCTCCCCATGCTAAGCCTTCCCTTTCCTCACGGCGATCTCCTCCCTTACACCCTGTATCATTCTGATAAAAATATAGAGAGACAGGGCAGCCACAAGCCCAAGGATGAGAACGGTTGAGCCAGCATCCATCACAGCTTTGGTTCCCGTCACATACTTGGGGATAAGTTTCATGATAATGGAAACACAACAACCGATCACAGCAACTCCGAAGGCGATACGAATTCCATACCCTTTAATGTATTTGGTTGCCACTGTCCCGACCTGCGCCCCCACGGCAGCACCTATCAGCATGATAAGGGCAGCAACCAGCTCCGTCCTGCCCTTGTAAGTATAGGTGGCAGCCCCGTAAAGACCGGATATCATCACCTCAAAGAGGTCCGTCCCCACGGCGATATGGGTGGGACAACCCATAAAATAGATCAGGGCCGGCATACGTATCAAACCTCCGCCGATACCGAGGATACCTGCCAGCCAGCCGGTAAAAAAACTGATAAAGATAGGTAACCAGGCAGAACAGTAAAATCCAGCCGTCTTAAAATGTATCACCGGAGGGATCTTGATCTTATGGAGGGTCTTGTGCCATTCAATACCAGTGGCCAGTTTGTCCACCTCTATACCTGCTGCCCTTGCCTCCTTTTCCTTTTTTCTTTTCTTTGCTACGTCAGAAAAGATCATCCAGGCAATAAGGATAAGGAGTACAACATACATCCAGCGGACATAGAGTTCCACCTTACCGAGGCGCTCCAGCCACATAATCATCTGTGCCCCTACCTCAAACCCTACCACAGTACCGACGATCATAATAAAGCCCAGACGGTAATCCACATTCCCGAACCTGCCATGCCGCATGGTGGAAATGAGGGACTTTCCCGCCATGTGGGCGATATCGGTCCCGATCGCGAAAGCCATGGGAAAACCAAGGATATTAAGCCCCGGTGTCACCATCCAGGCGCCGCCCATGCCGAAGAAACCACCAATTATCCCAACCCCGACTCCGAGGATAACCAGACCCGGCCAGAATACCGTAACCCCCGAAATGGGCATGAGAACATATAACCAATCCATGATTTAACCTCCTTACCTTTCATCGTTGACGAAAATCTCAGTGTTCAGCCAGTTCCCTGGAGCTCAGGTCAATGCCGATACGGTTCATAACGAGGTCCGCGAGAATACCAAGGATCACGCCCACAATGGGGATGGTTACCACGGTGAGAAGGGTAAAATATACATGGCTTTCATTATAGAGATTGGCAAACCATGCCTCCCACCCCGTCAACTTACGGGTATCAGCCACAATGACGAGGGGGGAAGCCTTTTCTCCCGCAGCCAGGACAACATCCGAGATAACCAACATTGCCACGACCATTACACCTGTCAGCTTTGTCCATAACCTACACATCTTCTTCACCTCCCTGATTCAGCGAATTACACTCACACTGCATGGGGCGTGTGCCACCACCTTGGCCGCCGTACTGCCTATCAAGACCCTCTCGAGACCGGTGAGACCAGTGCTCCCCAGAAGGATGAGATCAAATCCATCCTCCTTTGCCCTCTTGATAATATTGTTAGCCGGCACAACACCTGTCTCCAGGATGGTCTCAACCTTGATCCCCTTCTCATCGAAAATAACCTTTGCCCTCTCGAGAGCATCCCTGGCCTGTTTCTCTAATTTCTCCTGTATCCTGGGCGGCATGTCATCAAAATCGCCCTTCCCAAAATAGGCAACTGACATCAAAGTAATCTCTGCCTTTTCTTTCTCTGCCAGTTCCAGTGCCCTTCCGACTGCTTTCATGGCATGTTCCGAACCATCTGTCGCTGCCAGCACCTTCATAAAACACCTCCTCTTCCAGTCCTACGTGGGAGAACGATCAATCAGCTTCCTGATTTCCGCCTGGCGAATCCTTTCGTCTCTCGCCGCCTTCACCTCATAAGCGCCATTGATCCTTTCCAGTAACTGTTCAATGTCACAGGGCTTCAAGACGTAGTCATAGGCCCCCAATCTCATCCCCTCCACAGCCGAATCAACCGAAGCATGTCCGGTAAGGAGGATAACCTCGATAACAGAATTGATCTTCTTGATCTCCGCCAGGGTCTCTATACCGTCCAATCCCGGCATCTTGATATCCAGGATGATTACATCGTAAAGCCGGTGCTTTACCTCGTCAATAGCCTCTATTCCGCTTCCTACAGTAACAACATCCAACTCCCTTTCCGTCAACCGTTTGCCTAACGTGGTCCTAAACCTCTCTTCATCATCTACAATTAGTATCCTCGGTATTGGCATGGCAACCTCACTCCTTTCTAATGTTCTCTTGGAAGATAAACGGTAAATACCGTCCCCTCACCCACCTGCGAAGTCACAGAAATTCTCCCTCCTAACTTTTCCATGATCCCGTGGCAGATGGAAAGCCCCAGACCGGTCCCCTTTCCCGGGGCCTTGGTTGTAAAGAAAGGATCAAAGATTTTTTTCAGATTCTCTCTGGGTATCCCCACACCGGTATCACCGATCTTGACCTCCACAGGGTTTTCCCCGTCAAGGACAGTCTCAATCTTTATCTCGCCACCTTTTTGCAAGGCATCTATGGCATTATTGATCAGGTTCAAAAACACCTGCCGTAACAGGGAAGGGTCACTGTAAATCAAGGGTAAATCCTTCTGGTAATTCTTGACAAATTTTATGTTGTTAAGGGAGGCTTCCCGCTCCCGCATGCTGACCACCTCTTCAATTAACCTGTTCAGCTCCACATCTTTGACAACCGACTCCATCTTGCGGGCAAAGCTCAGTAATTTGTGGGTAATTTCCCTGCAGCGGCCCGCCTGCTGGCAGATTTCACGGAGGGAATCCCTGAACTCGCCTATCCCTTCCAACTCCTTGAGACCAGGACGCCGCAAAAGATCCTGCATCCACCCTGCCTCTTCACCGATGATGGCCAGAGGGTTGTTAATCTCGTGAGCAATTCCCGCAGAAAGCTCACCGATAGAGGCAAGCTTGCTCGACTGGATCAGTTGCTCATCAAGGATATTCTTCTCTCTATCAATCCTCTCAATCTTCCGGACGAGAAGTCTCGTGGTAAGAAAGGTCACCATGCCAATCACGAGGGCACCGAAGATAAACACCGCAATGGCTCTGTTTCTCGTGGCATAAAGTTCAGAGAAGGCATCATCGTCATCCTGCTGGACAATCAATAGCCAATGTCCGTTCTTCATCCACGTTTTGGCCCGCAAGACCTTTCTACCATTTTTCCCCATAACCTCCCAAAACTTGACACCAGCAAAGTCCGTCAGATCAAAAGAACCCGGCGGCGCCCTTTCCATGATCCGGTTGCCTATCCTGCTCTGGGTCTGGTAGAACCCCTCACTGCTCACGATAAAGGCCTCCCCCGTGCGTCCCAGACGCACATTTTCCACCAGAGAACTAAATCTGGCAGCGTTGATTGTAGCCCTCAGTATCCATGCCTCTCTCCCCTTCCCCTTCTTGACGGCAGCGATGAAGTGGGGTACCTGGCGGAACCCGAGGAACACGTCGCTTATAAATACCTCCTTTTCCATGGTCTCTTTGAACCAGGCGGCGCCGCGGTAATTCTTCCCCAGTAGATCATAGGGTCCTATATAGGCCAGATGATTCCCCTGTGCGTCTATAACCCCCAGGTCCTCAAAGGCATGATCGTACTCTCTTTGCAGGGAATCAAATACCTTCTGCAGCACATCCCTATTCCTCAGATCATTCAGAGTTTTAAGTTGTGTAACCACCCTCATGGCAGAGGTTACCTCCTGGAGAAACTTCTCTATTGCCTCTTTGTGTTCCCTCACGATAGACGTAAGTTGCGTGGTTACCCTCTCGCTAATCGAGTTACGATACTGGTAATAGATGGTGCCACCTATGAGCCCGAGGGGAATAGCCGCTGCCGCACACAGAATAATAACGATATATCGGCGCAAACCAAGATAGGAGTTTTTCCCCTCATCAGCCATCACGCCCATCCTTTACCCAAACACAACAGAGAGTCCCCTCTTAGAAAGACGGCCAGGAGATGAATTGCCAGTAACCAAAGATACCCCAGAACCAGAGCACCACCTGGGCCATGATCGTAACCCCTACCCCATATTTAATAAAATCTGTGACCTCCATCAGTCGCTCGCCAGTTTCCGGATCCTTGCACATGGCAAAGGCAATGGCGTTGTTGGGTGTACCTACCACGAGGGCATTGGCGAAAGAGGAAGAAAAGGCGCAGGCCAACCCCACCTTCCAAGCATGGACATCGGCCAGGGTGGCCATGGGAAGTACGATCGGTCCGAGAGCGGCCACGGTGGCGCCATCGCTCATAAAGTTGGTTATCGTCCCTGCGAGGAGGCTCACCCCCACGGCGAGGTTGTCCCCTTTAGTAAGGAAATCCGGTAGAGCGCCGACAAAGCTCTGGGCCATCCAGAGCGCCCCACCGGTAAATTTAAGACCAACACCCATGGCACAGGCGGCCGCATAGAGCCCCACCACGTCAAAGGCGACACCACCCTGCACATCCTCCCAGGTGATGATCCGGCTAAGGAACATCGCCATCACCGCATAGAGGGTCGGCCCCCCCAGCCCGGAGTGCTCGCCCAGGATAATCCACGCTGCCACCAGACAGACCAGGATTACGGCCATGATCGCCTCTCTTCCCCTTAACTTTCCCATCCTGGCCACCTCGGCCTTGACCACTACGGAGGGATTCACATCCTTTACCTTGAATTTTGGCTTAAGGAGAAGATACATATACAGTCCAATGCAGGCGGCCATGACCGGAACAAAGGGCATCCCGTATTTCATCCATTCCATAAAGGTTATGGGAGTACCCTGAGCCATGAGGTAACCTACCATGATGGCATTGCGGCCCCCGGCAGCGGGAGAGCCAGGCCCTCCATGGTTGGCAGCAAAACACATGCCCAGAACGAGAAAGAGGGCCAGGGCTCGGTCCTTTTCCACACCGTGCATCCGGCAGGTGACCTTATATATCCCCATGAGGACGGGAACAAGGAGGGCCACCAGGGCATGCTCGGAGAGAAAACTTGCCGCTATGGCAATGGAGGGATAGAAAATGAAGGCAAAGGCCTTGGCGCTTTTGATACGAGAAAGGAGGATAAGGCCGATCCGTTTGTCGAGGCCAGTCTTTCCCACACCAACGGCCACGGCGAGGATACCGAAGATGAAAAACACAGCATCCTGCATAAACGCCCCGGCAATTTCATCAATGGGAAGTATGGCGAAGATATACAAAACAACGGCTACCACAACGTCGGTGGCCCCTAAGGGGATTGTCTCGGTCCCCCACAGGAAGGCAGCCAGGAAGAGCAATAACACCATGATCTTGGCCGTCCGGGCCACCTGCTCCGGTGTTAATAGAGGTTTTACCTTCTGGTGAGCCTCTTCTGCGTCTTTCGTATGCCCCTCTTTGACCGGCTTCCCCTCTTTGGCGGCCTGATACCGCTTGAAGGCCTCGGGCCGGAGTTTTTTATTCACCGTTTCCACAATGGTAGTCACCCCCCGATCGAGCTTATATCCCGGGGGATCGGTCTTAGTAACCAGGTCGAGCAGGCCCTGGGGGGGTGGAAGGATGACAGCAATGGCAAAAAGCACCACCGCAGCAATAAGCAGTATGGGCTTAAAAGCAGGGACACCCTTCCAGGTTAAAGGTTTTTCACCAGCGTATCCGGGTTTCACGTACATACACTAACCTCCTGTCGAATTATCAATTTTTTTGCGGAGGGAGAATTACTCCTTTTCCTCCCTCTCCTGATCAAATATGCGACCGGGAAAGCGGATCAACTCCTGTATCTTTGCGCTGCGAATTTTCTGTTCCTGGGCATTCTTCTTTTCAAAAGCGGCGGCCAGTTTCTCCAGGAGTTCATCAAATTTTACCGGTTTTATCAGGTAATCAAAGGCGCCTAACTTCAACCCCTCGATACTCGTTTCCACCGAGGCATGTCCGGTAAGGAGAATCACCTCGGTCAAAGGCTGCATCTTCTTGATTTCTCTTAAGACCTCGATGCCATCCATACCGCCCGGCATCTTGATGTCCAGCAGAACAACATCGAAGAGCCTTCCCTTCATCAGCTCCAGGGCAGCCTCCCCGCTGGGAACGCCTGTTGCCTCAACTTTCCTTTTCTGCAAACGATTGACGATAGTTTCTAAAAAATCTGCCTCATCATCTACGACCAAAACCCGGAAGGTGTCCATCGTAACCTCCTTATTTACGCAATTCACACAACCTGAAGGTTGCGTTACATTTTATCTTTACCATGGTAGGGGCACGTTGCAACGTGCCCCTACTTCTTTTCCGGGACAACAACGGGTAACCCCACGGTGAATGTTGTCCCTTTCCCTTCCTCGCTCTCGAGGGTGATAGTCCCTCCCATATTCTGGACAATATTATAACTGACCGACAAACCAAGCCCCGTCCCTTTTCCTCTCTCTTTGGTAGTGAAAAAAGGTTCAAAGGCCCTTGCCTGATATTCTCTGGGAATACCGGGGCCATTGTCTTTTACGCTGACGGCTATCTCGGAATTGATCCTCTGGCTGCTTATGTAAACCAATCCATCCTTACCTATCGCATCAATGGCATTGGTTATCAGGTTCAAGAACACCTGCTGGAGCTGGGCGTGGTCACTGGCGATGATGGGCAGATCAGGCTTTAAGTCTCTTTCTATGGTAATGTTGTTTAGCCGGGCATAACTCTCCAGAAAAGTTATCGTCTCATGCAAGACCTCGTTTATGTCCACATCCTCCAGGTGAGGCTCCATCCTCCGGGCAAATCCAAGCATCCCATGGGTTACCTTTCTTGCCCTCTCCACGTGTTCCTCTATCTTCCTGAGTGATTTTCTATACTCCTCAAGGTGCCGACTCTTCTGAAACTCCTCCTCTATCAGGAGATCCTCCATCCAGCCGGTTTTTTCGGCAATCACGGCGAGGGGATTGTTGATCTCATGGGCAACACCGGCCGCCATCTTACCGAGGGCAGCCAGTTTGTCGGCATGGACGAGTTGTACATTCAGTTCATTCATCTTCCGATCGGCCATTCCTAAACGCCTGACAATCAGATGGGTGGTAAAGATAGTCGTCAGAATGATCAGCAAACAACCAGAGACAATGATAACAATCTCTATCCTTTTCGTTTTAAACAGTCTCGTCATCTCTTCCGACACATCCTGGCTGATCACTAAAAGCCAGCTATGTTTTTTCAACCAGCTTCCTGCATAGAGTTCCTTTTTCCCCTCTCTGTTCACCTTTTCCAGGACCGTCGTCCCCTCTCCAAAGACCGTGGGATCCAGGTTTGATTTAGAGAGAATTTCACCATCAAAACGCAGGTGCGTTTGATAGAAGCCGCCTTTGTTGATGATAAAAGCATCTCCTGTTTTTCCCACCTGCGCCGCCCGGATGAGACCCTCAAAAACATCAGAGTCTATTGTTGCTCTCAGTATCCAGCGCCTGTTGTTTTCCTGGCGTTGAACAGCGATGATAAAATGAGGTATCCTCCTGTAACCCATAAAGACGTCACTGATGTAAAGGCCTTTACTTTCAACCTCATCGAACCATGGTTGCGAAGAATAGTCCCGACCAAGAAGGTTGTAAGGGCCTACATAGGCGACATGCCGGCCGCTGCTGTCAATCAAGCCAAGATCAATGAAACCGCCGGCTCGATGATTCATTATCTGAAAGACCCTCTCTAAGTTGCCCTCATCTACTAAATAATCAAAAGTATGCGTGTCGGCCATGGCCAGAAGAATGGCGGTGCGTTCCTTTAAAAAAAGCTCTATGGCGTTACTCTGGGCCCTGGCACGGTATTTAATCTGTTCTTCAATCTTATCCCTGTACATCTGGGCAAATTGGTAATAGATCGTCACACCGAGAGAGATGAGGGGTATGAAAGAAACCAGCAGGGTAATGAAGATGATCCTCCTCTGGAGGTTTGCATACATGCGTCTTTTCATCATTAAACCCCTTCCAATTCCCTGCCCTCTTCCAGGTGTTTTATCTTCTGTTCCTGGATCGTTTTTCTCTTATAGGCATCCTCAAGTTTATACAATAACTCGTCAATATCCATCGGTTTCATCAGATAATCAAAGGCCCCTAATTCCATCCCCTCCACGGCGACTTCCAGATTGGCATGTCCTGTAAGCATAATCACCTCCACGAGAGGGCTCGCCTTTTTGATTTCCCGCAAGGTCTGTATGCCGTCCATACCCTCCATCCTTACATCCAGGACCACCACGTCCGGCGACATCTCTTTCAGGATCTTAAGGGCCTCTTCACCGCTGGTAACCCCTCTTACCTTTAACTTTCGCTTTTGCAGCCTTTTGATCAATGTCTCTAAAAATTCTCTCTCGTCGTCTACCAGAAGGACGCTGAATTCATCCACCTCACCCACCTCCTTCTCTTCTACAGGCATGCCTGATCTTATTGACAAGATCATCGAGATCGCAGGGTTTGGTGAGATAGGCAAATGCCCCCAGAGACAGGCCATCCCTGGCGGCTTGCTCGGAACCGTGGCCTGTAAGCATGATCACCACCATAGAGGGACACATCTTTTTAAATATCTTTAAAACCTCGATACCATCCATGTCCTCCATCTTCAGATCCAGAACAGCTACATCGAAATCCTGCCTGCGGAGAGCCTCTATCGCCTCCGTTCCACTTAGAGCTGGCGTTACCTCAAAGTTTCTTTTCGCCATTCTTCTCGCAAGGACATTCACATACCCCTCCTCATCATCCACAAGGAGAAGTTTTATGCGCTCGGTCTGTTTTTCCCCCTCTTGAGTCATTTGCCTTACCCCGGAAAACATCAGTCGTATGTCATATGTCATATGTCATATGTCTTTTGACTTATGACTTATGACTTATGACTTATGACTTATGACTTACGACTTATGACTTATGACTTATGTTTGAGGAAGGGGGATACGGATATGAAAAGTGGCGCCCACACCCACGGCGCTGTTCACACTTATCTCCCCTCCCATTTTCTCGATAATGCCGTAAACTATAGATAGTCCCAAGCCGGTTCCCTTCCCTACCGGCTTTGTGGTAAAAAAGGGGTCAAATATCCTGGGAAGGTAGGATTTGGGGATACCATGACCCGTATCAGCCACATCAACGACGAGATAATTGCCGTCAACTCTGCTCGTGATATCAATTCTCCCCCCTTCCTTATCCATGGCGTCGAGGGAATTATTGATCAGATTAAGAAAGACCTGCTGCATTTCCGACGGGGAAACAGTTACGGTCGGCAAATCGCCTGCCAAACGGGTCTGGATCTTCACATTGCTGTATTTCGCCCTCTGTTCAGAAAGTCCCACGACTTCTGTAATCAAGTCGTTTAACTGCACGTCATGGACCTCGGCATCCGTCCTTCTGGCGAAACTCAACAGTTTATGGGTGATCCCCTTGCAGCGTATCCCCTGAGTCCTTATCTGTTTCAAGGAACGTTCAAATTCATCGAGGTTTTCACTTTTCTGTAATTCTCCTTCTCCTAACAAATCCTCCATCCATCCTGCTTCCTCAACCATGATGGCTACCGGGTTATTGATTTCATGGGCTATGCCGGCGGCAAGTTCACCTAAGGAGGCCAACTTACCGGCTTCAATGACCTGCTCGCTCATCATTTCCTTCTCACGGTCGGCCCGGGCAACGCGATTGACCACCCTATTCGACAACACAAAGGCCATGATAACGATGCCGATACCTCCCAACAAAAGGATAGTTATCGCCAGCCTTCGTGTCCCATACACGACTGAAAAGGCGTCCCGTGCATCCTGCTGATAGACCAGTATCCAGTCCCCCTTTTTAAGGGGGGCCAGAACATAGATGAATTCTCTGCCCGAACTATCGGCCTTCTCAACAACCTTTACCCTGTCTATCTTCTCTGTCAGAAAGTCCCGATAGAGATCCCTGTTTAAGGTTGCATCTGCTCGAGGTTTTGTTTGAAATTCGCCCTTCCTATTCAAAATAAAGGCCAGACCCGTTTCACCTATCTGTATGTTTTCGACCAGAGAATTAAAGGTAACAAAATCAATGGTGGCCCTTAAGATCCACTCCCTTGACTGCCATTCCTGTCTGGTGGCAACGATGAAATGGGGCAGACCACGGAGACCTAAAAAGACGTCGCTGATAAAATACCGGCTCTTCATGGCCTTTTTAAACCAGTCGGCCTCTGAATATACGGCTCTCCCCAACTTAAATGTTCCCGCATAGGCGATCTGAACCCCCCGGTCATCCACCAGACCCAGATCCACAAACACGCCGCCATATTCCCTCTGCCGTATGGACAACCTCTCCTGCAGAAAGGACTCATTGCTCAATTGCTCAAAGGTATAAGAGCTTCCCATGACCCTGATATCGGCCAGTTTTCCGTTTAAAAAGCTGTCAATATTCTGCCTGTGTTTCTCTACCACCTCCTCCAGGTGGGCAATCGCCTTTTCACGGTATGATACCTGAAAATGATAGAGTATCGTTCCGCTGACCAGGAGCAGAGGGGCTAAGGAAACAAGGATGACTGTTAAAATCAGGTTTCTGGTCAATAATCGGTAGTAATGGGCATTTTCCGTCTTCTCTCTCTTCATGAACCACTACCATTTTTGCCGTTCGGTGAAAAAAGGATCTTTCTCACCAGTATGTTCATTTCCTCCACATCAAAAGGTTTTTGAAAGTATCCCCTTACTCCCCAGACCTCCGCATCTGAGAGGGTAAAGGCATTTGAATAGGCCGTCATGACTATCACGGGAATCATCATACCCCCACCGGCCATCTCCTTAATCACCTCAACCCCCGATTTCAACGGCATCCTAACATCAAGGATGAGGAGATCCGGTTCCTTTTCTTTCAGAACGTAGAGGGCCTCCTGACCATTATGGGCCAGGATGATCCGGTAACCTTCCTTGGAAAAAAACTTGCTCAAGGTATGAAGAATCACAGGATCATCATCGGCAATCAGAATTACCGGGACATCCCTCGTAAACCGTTCCAATTCCACACTCTCCTGAAATTAGGGTATAAATCCGCATGGGGATTGAATGCAATTAATGTACCGAAGGGAGTGGGGAATGGTTGCGGGGGAATAGTTCACCGCAAAAACGCAGAGATTAATTTTTTTGTTGTTTTCCGTTGAGAGGGACGGAAAACAACAAACTCAAGCCTCACGGCTGAGATTATTTCTTTTCTGCCCTCTCAGCAGAAAAGAAATGATATTTTTTCTCTGCGACCTTTGCGCCTTTGCGGTGAAAAATCCTAACCGCTCGAAGCTGATGGCTGATAGCTCATGGTGCGCAAAAGATGAACAGAGATGGCAACATTTTGAGCAGTCTAAATGGCAAACTGTTTTATCTTTTGACGCAGTGTGTTTCGGCTGATGCCTAAAACTCCGGCCACCCGAACCTGGTTTCCATTCATTTCTTTCATAAGGCTGCCGATGAGTATCTTCTCCGCCTCGTTTATTACCCGGGCATAGAGGTTTCGCTCTGAGGAGAGAAGGGCTCCCTTAATAGCCCCGGATATCCCCTCTGCGAGAGACCTTTCCCACCCAACTCCTGTCGGCGGTGTCCCCTCATTACCTCCGCCCAGAAGCAGATGATCAACGGTAAGCACATCGCCTGTGGCGAGGACAAGGGCCCTCATGATCGTATTGATAAGCTCCCTCACGTTTCCCGGCCAGTGATATTCCTGAAGTTTTTTTATCACTGCGGGGCTCATCATCTTCACATGACTCTTCATATTTTTTCTGAAATGCTGGAAGAAATACCCTGCAAGTTCACGGATATCCTCGGGCCTTTCCCGCAGAGGGGGAATAGTAATAGTAACAGCCTCAAGGCGATAGTAAAGATCATCACGGAAGAGGCCCTGCCTGATATATTCATCGAGGGGTTTGTTGGTCGCCGTGATGACCCTCACATCTACCTTGATTTTCTCTTCCCCTCCTATCCGCTCAAACTCTCCATCCTGCAGGACACGGAGGACCTTGGCCTGGGTGGCTAAGGACATGTCTCCGATCTCATCGAGAAAGATCGTACCCTGGTGACATTGTTCGAATTTACCTATCCTCCTCTTCATCGCCCCGGTAAATGCGCCCTTTTCATATCCAAAGAGCTCACTCTCCAGAAGTGTCTCCGGAATCGCCGCGCAGTTGACGGCAAGAAATGGCTTATCCTTCCTGCGACTGTGGTGATAAATTGCCCGAGCTACCAGTTCCTTCCCCGTGCCCGATTCCCCCCTGATAAGAACGGTAATATCGGCCTCTGTCACCTGACCGATCAGCTTGTAGACATCCTGCATCTTTTTGCTGTTTCCGATGATCCTCCCGGCACTCAGGTCAATATCCCCGACAAAGGGATAAAACGCTATCTCGTCCATAAGACGGCTATCCTCTATCCCCTTGGCGATGATCCTTTCGAGTTCATCTATGTCAAAAGGCTTGACAATGTAATCGTAAGCCCCGCATTTCATCGCCTGGATGGCAGTTTCCTCTGTGCCAAAAGCGGTCATCATAATTACGGGAAACTTGCTCTGACCCTCTCTGATCTGCCTCAGAATTTCCAGCCCTGTGGTATCCGGCAGTCTGTTATCGAGGAGAACCAGCTTTACATTGTTTTTTTCAATCCTCTCTATGGCCTCCCGACCCCTCTCGCAGGTCTGTACATCATACCCTGATCGGGAAAGAGCCTTCTTCAAGGATCTGGCAAGGACAGTATCATCCTCCACTATCAAGATCTTCTTCATTCCATGTTCTCCTGGCGAATGGGAATGATCACCTTAAAGGTAGTGCCAGTATCTGGCCGGCTCTCTACCTCGATCCAGCCATGATGTCCTTCCACGATGGAAAATGCTATGGATAGCCCGAGACCTGTACCTGACTCCTTGGTGGTAAAGAAAGGATCAAAGATGTAAGACTGGTCCTGAGGCAGAATTCCCCCACCATTGTCCGCGATCGAGACCTCAACGAAGTCATGCCCTGTCCCCGGCAAAGAAATTTTTTTCTCTCCCCCTGATTCCTCACCGACCTTCTCAAACCTCCTGATGAAAATGGCAACCGTCCCCCCTTCGGGTATAGCTTCCAGCGCATTGAGGATGATGTTCAAAAAAACCTGCCGTAGGAGTTTTTCATCTCCCTCTATCTCCGGCATTTCATCATCCGGGGCAAACTGAACATCGGCTCTCTTAACCTTTATCTCGGGCTGGAGGAGATTTAAGGTTTCCCTTAACAAACTATTAAGATCAAAGGACTTGAAGGTCGGCGTGGCCGGCCTGGCAAAATCAAGAAACCTGGTGACATTTTCGCTGATACGATCAATCTCCCTCTTTACCAGGGTAAAATCTTCCTTTTGATCCTCATTAAGCTCCAGTTGTTTCTCCAGAGACTGGATGGTAACCCTTATCGAGGTAAGCGGGGTGCGGATCTCGTGGGCTATACCCGACGAAAGTTTTCCCAAGGCAGAGAGTTTTTCGGACCGGGTGAACCGCTCCCTCAGGGAACGGGTCATCACCTTAAAGGATTCCACAAGGCGTCCAATTTCATCTGTCTGCTTCACCTGGGGGTCCACATCAAGGACTCCCTCCGTTACCCTGCGGGTCATCCCGTCGAGGATCCTTATCGGCCTGGTAATGGAACGGGAGATCAGAAAGGCAAAGACGGAGACGATCAGTAAAAAGGCCATCAAGATAAAATAGTTTCTCTGCACCAGAAGATTGATCTCAGAGATGGCCTCGCGACTGTCCTGTTTGGTGATCAATCCCCAATGTGTCCTAAAAACAGGGGAATAGGCAGCCAGTACGGAGATTCCCCGATAGTCCACCGATTCTGCAATACCCCTCTGACCCCCGATGGCCTTCAGGGCGATCCCTGCCTGTCCTGTAGCCGGTTGGACGGGAATGGCGAGCTTTAAGGCGGTATCCGGGAAATTCCTCGTGTTGTTCAAAAAAATGAGCCTCTCCCCGTCCCTTCGCACCAGCATAGTCTCCCCTGAGTTTCCCATCCCCTGCCAGTTGCGGAGCAACGGGTATAACGTCCTGCCCACGCAAACCCTGAGAACAAGCGCACCAATTGTTCGGTCCTGCGGAAATTTATCGTTGGCGACCTGTATCCTGGTAGAAAAGGCCATACTCAGGGTCTTTGTGCGCTCCGAATAGTAGATGTCCTTGATATAGACCTCTCCTGGCGGCAGGGACATCGCCCCTCTGAAGTGCGGGTTTGCCGCCATATCCAATCCCTCGTACAGCGGACAGGTCGAGAAGAGCACCCTGCCTGCCGGACTGATCACAAGGGCCTCTCCATATCCCCAGCCCCCGACAAGACCTTCGAGATAACGGCGTATATGAACAGTTCCCACTCCCGGGTTGGCATGATGAATATTTGAAAAATGAGACAAAATGGATTCGATCAGGATCTGATCCTTGGCAAGAAACCGGCAATCAGAGATCACCTGGTCCAGCCACTGGCTCACGAGGGCGGCCTGTAGTTCCACAATGGATTTAAGATGGCTGGCTACCTTGTCTTTGATGATGTCCCGTTCGTTAAAGTATGTAAGCGCCCCAATTCCCAAGAGGGGGACAATGCTGATAGAGAGGAAAGAGAGCGTCAACTTGAGCTGGATACTCCTTCGTCCCTTAAAAATACTGATGGCAATAAAAAGGGCGAGGACGATCAGGGGAAGGGGAGCCAAAAGATAAAACAGGTCAAGTCTGGCCTCTCTTCCGATACCCTCGAAGAGGAGATTGCCCAGCCGATAGTACTCGCCCGATCTTTTCATTCTCTCCAGGGCGTCGTTGATCTCCGCGAGGAGCGCTGTATCCCCCTCCCGCACCGCGAAGCAGGACTGGCGCAGGAAGATCTGGGTATCCTGGGATTTTAAACCGGATATCCCCGCTTCTCGCATCCAGTACAGACCCATTAACTTGGGACAGAGGGCTGCATCTACCTCCCCCCTGGTAAGGGCGGAGAAGACACCTTTCATATCCTTCATGACTATCGGCTTGATGTCTTTCCTGTCCCTGAGGATTTCGAGGGGCATACCCCTATCATATACGGCGATCTTCTTGCCTTCAAGATCATCCAGTGTAAAGAGGGGAAGGGCATCTCTACGGGTGAAGAGGGATAACTCCAGCGTGGAATGGGGATCAGAAAAATCGAATTCCCTGTCCCGTTCCTCGCTGTAGAGCATCCCCAGCAGGGCATCAACCTCCCCTTTACGGAGGGCATTTATCGCGAGCGGCCAATCCATCAGCCTTATCTCAATATCCCACCCCTTGATCCTGGCCATCGCCCGCACCAATTCCACATCAAACCCCTTCGGCCCACCGGAAGGGTCCAGGTACTCGTATGGGGCAAAACCCTTACCTCCCCCAAAGACCAGGGTCTTTCCCCCGGCGGAAGAAAATGCCTGCGGAGGAATTAAAAGAAGTAATAAGAGGAGAAAAAAGACACGGTGAATTATTTTCATTACCTTCAAACCATTATCCGTTCAAAATCGGCATCCCTAAAAGCGGCCAGATGGTAAACAGCGCTATCGCCAGAACAATCATCAATAGAACGGAAGGAATAATGCCGTATTTGAAGAACTCGCCTCCGGTAAATTACCCTGAGGCATAGGCGATGGCATTCGGCGCAGCGCCGATCAATAACAGGAACGGCATACCTGCGGTGACCAGAGAGGCATAGAGCACCACCTCCGGCGCAACATGAAGATAACCTGCCGTTACCAGGGCGATAGGGAGAGAGATGGCAATTGCCGCTACATTCATGATGAAATTGGTCATGACCAACACAAAAAAGGCAATACCTAACACGAATATCGCCCAGTGCGCCTCCTTGAATATGGTAAGCCAGTTGATGGCCAGCCACTGCGCTCCCCCTGTCTTCCAGAGACAGAAACCTATGCTCATGGCGCCGCTGAACAGCAGAATGATATTCCAGGGTATCTCCTCGAGTTCCTTAACCGTAAGTACCCCGAATATAAAGAAAAGAAGGGTTGACACCAGCATGATGGCAGACCTGTCCAGGAGCTTTAAGGCAGGGACGAAGGACTGGAGGGACAGGGTGATTACTACCCCTATCACACAGAGGATGACAAACTTCTCCTCCCACCTCATCGGGCCAAGTTCAGAGGAGAGACTCTTCACCTGTTCCTTAAGACCGACAATGGTCTTCTTCTCAGGCATCAGGAAGATCATTAAAATAATCCATATTAGAATGACCATGACTATCCCTATCGGGAACATATATTTGGTAAGCTCAAAGAAACCGATCTCCCTGCCGGTAAATTCCTTAAACATACTCGCTGCCGCAGGCGCTCTCGCTGCACCTAACATGGTAATAATACTCCCCGCCCCAGCGGAATAGGCCATACCGATAAAGAGGGCCTTACCGAATCTTGTCGGTCTATCCCCTTCACCATACAAAGCATAGATCGTCATCAGGATAGGAAATACAGTAGCCGCAGCGGCCGTATGGGCCATAAAGAGGGGAAGCCCGGCACTCATAAGGCATACCCCTAATAGTATCATGCTTGTCCTTTCCCCCACTATTTCTAACATCTTATAAGCAAGACGTCTCGTCAGTCCCGTCTTTGTGAAGGCAAGACCGACGACTACAGAACCGAAGATGAACATCACCGCCGGATCCATGAAGTCCCGGAAGGCGTCCTTTGCGGGGCGGATCGCGAAGAGCGCCTGAAAGACGCCAATAGCTATACTTGTCAAACCAATGGGCACTACCTCAAAGACCCACCAGGTACCGGCAAGCAAGAAAAGGGCAATGGATGCCTTCCCCTCCTTCGACAGAGGGAACGCCTTGCCCAGGGGGTCAATGGCGTCACTCCAGGGGGGGGAGAAATAAACGTAAAAGAAAAGTCCCAATCCCAATAAGATAAAAAATATCCTCTTCCAGTCGAACTTGATTTTGTCTGTTTTATCCTCGTACGTCATCTTGAATCTCCTCTTTGTATTGTTCCTCCAGAATGGCCTCTTTCACAAGCTGGTAGATGTCGGTCAGTCTCAGTATCCCCACCGGTTTCTTCCCCTCTCCGACAACCAGAAGCCCTATATGTTCACTGATGAGCATGATGTGAAGGGCATGGCCCAGGACTTCGTTTACGTCCACGGACAGGGCTACAGTGGTCATGAAATCCCGCACTTTTTTGTCTTTCTGGGCCTTGCAACGTTCCAGGAAGGTTTTATCCGGGATGTGGGTCATAATATCGGCCATCTTCGCCCGCATCAGGGGGGAGAGATACGAACCACCGATGTCCTTGTAATCAGGCTCGAGACCTCTCAAGATATCGGCCTGGGTGAGTTTTCCCACGATATTCCCCTCCGCATCCTTAACCAGTATCCCCAGATGCCTGTATTTTCCCGGTGAGAGTCTCTCGGAACTCTCTTTCATAACCTTCAATGCTTCCTTGATCGTTGCCTCCTGAGAGACTACAGCGTATTCTTCCAGGGGAACCATAATATCTCTCACATGCTTCTCTTCCATAATCCATATCTCCCTTTCTTCACTTTAGTTTTCTATCCATTTCCTTTAGTTTCCTCAATATTTCGAGAGGTGAGCCGGGCGCTACCTCAGAGACAATCTCTTTTAACTTTTCATCCTTAAACTTGAGTTTGTTCTGGACGCGTCTCTGATATGCCTCCCGCAACACACTCAGTAACGTTTCGAGTTCGCATGGTTTCTCCAGATAACCATAGACACCAGCCTTAGTGCACTTGATAGCGGAATCAATTGACCCATACCCGGTCAGGATAACCACTTCCATGAATCTGTGTTCCCTCTTCAATATCTCCAGAACCTCCTCACCCCCCATCCCGGGCATTTTCAGATCAACAAGGGCAGTTTCAAATTCCTGTTTCCGCGCGGCCTCGATCGCCTCCTCCCCGCTACTCACCGGGGTAACATCGAAATCCCTCATGCTGAGGCGCTTGGAGATGGTCTCCAGAAACTGTTTTTCATCATCAACTACCAATAGTTTAATCTTATCCGGCATAAAAATACCTCCTTACTTTGGGTTCTTCCGTCATACGTCATACGTCCGACTTACGACTTATGACTTATGACTTATGACTTATGACATACGACTTACGACTATTGAATAAGGAAGGGAGAGTACCAGGGAAAGCCCGCCGTTATCAGTGGAGATAACCTCTACCTTTCCGCCCAGCTCTTCCATTAAAATCGGGAGGAAAGACAGGGCAGCGTCGTCTGTCTTGACAATGGGGTCTTCGCCGGCAATAGTAATCCTTGCCCCACCGTCCTGTTTTTCAAGAATCAACCTGAGAAGCTGGTTATCAGGGGAGGCGGCCAAAATTAGGTCTATGCAGGAGAAGATAGCCTGCTGAAGGAGAAAGGGGCTGCTCACCAATAAAATTGTCTCTTCAGGAAATCGGGTTTCCAGGCGGGCGCTTCTCAGGGTACGGGGACGCTCCGAAAGGGCGATTAAATCCTCAAGAAGGTCCCTCAGGTCAATGGTCTTCACCGTTTCATCCAGCGTATGGGCAAAACGGTTGAGGCGTTTGATCATTTCCTCCCCCCGTTTTACCTGCGTGCCGATCCTCTCGGAAATCCCTCTGAGCCTCTCAAGTTGCGGCGGATGTCCCTGCTGCCCGACCCGGAGGAGATCGTCCATGAGACCGGCAAGCTCATTGATAATGGTCATGACATTATTTATCTCATGAGAAAAACTTGCCGTAATACTTCCAAAGAAGGCCAGACCCTTTTCCCGCAAAAGTTTTTCTTCAGACACTTACCGCCTCCATCATTTTCTCCATCAAATCCTCGATGTTGATTGGCTTTACGAGATAGGCAAAGGCTCCCTCTCGTATCCCCTCCTCTCCCTCCTCGGGGGATCCCCGACCGGTCATGAGGATAAACTTTATCCCCTCCCGTTCTCTCCTGATCCTTTTCATCACCTCCAACCCCCCTATACCCGGCATTTTCATATCCAGAACCGCCACATCAAATTTTTTCTCCTGGACGCGCTTGATGGCATCAGCTCCACTGGTTACACCTTCAACCTCAATGCCACGGAGTATCAGCCGCTCTGCCAGAGTAAAAACCAACTCTTCTTCGTCGTCAATCAGCAAAACCCGTAAAATTGCCATATTTCACTCCTAAAACCTGGTCCTTTTGGCGGGTAAAATAACGGTGAAACTGGTTCCCTGACCCACCTTACTCTCAACACTGATGCGGCCTCCGAGTTTTTCCACGATACCGTAAGTGATGGAAAGGCCCAATCCAACTCCCCCCTCTTTCTTGGTGGTAAAGAAGGGCTCAAAGATACGCTGAAGGTCTTCCTCGGAAATGCCATGACCGTTATCGCTGATGGTAACGGCAACGGTATCCTTATCCTCCCTTATGGAAATGTCTATTCTCCCCCTGTCTTCCACCGCAGCAAAGGCATTGTTGATAATATTCAAAAACACCTGCTGAAGCTGACCACGATCACTCTGAATAGAAGGAAAATTTTCCGGTATATGAAAATTCACCGAGATGTCTCGATAGGTTGCCTCCTTTTCGAGGAAGCTGAGCACCTCCTTGATGAGAAGCTCGAGGTTAATCGTTTCCAGGTGCACATCCATCCGCTTGGCAAAACCCAGGAGGCGGTGGGTGATGGTGCTGCATCGCTCCACATTGACAAGGATGGATTCAATAAGTTTTATGATCTTTTCTCTTTGAGGAAAATCTTCTGTTGTTAGTGCGGCAATGTCCTTCACCAGACCAGCCTTCTCATTGATAATGGCGAGCGGATTGTTAATCTCATGGGCCACCCCTGCGGCCAGGCGGCCGATAGAGGCCATCTTGTTTGTATATTCCACACTATGGAGGAGAGCAGCGCGCTTTAGATCCGCCTCCCGGACACGGTTTACCATGTAGGTTGAACTCCAGAGAATCACCAGGAGAATGATAACAATGCTGCCAATCAAGAACCAGACCAGATCACGACGCACGGATAGCCAGTTCTCCATGAGTGCCTTAGGTTGGGCGACGATCATCAGGATGAAGGGGGTCCGTTCAATGTAGGCATACCCCAGGATATACGATTGTCCTTCCCTCGTCTGTTCTTCCAGGACCTCTGTCCTTGACGAAAAGGGAGGCACCGCCAGGCTCATTTTCTCCAGAATCCTGCCATAGAATCGGGAAGAGGTCTGAAGGATTCCCTTCCGATTGATGAGAAAGACATCAGTTGAAGGCCTTAAATCCAGAGGAGAGATGATCTTTCGAATCGGGGTCTCCGTATCTACGGTAGCTCGAAGCACATAGAAGTCCCCTCCAGCTCTTTCATTTTTGACGGCAATTACAAAATGGGGGAAATTCCGGTATCCCATAAAAACGTCACTCACATAGACGCCCCTCAGGCTGACCTCGTGAAACCAGTCCTGATCCTTGTAGTTCTTTCCCTTAAGTTCGTACGGCCCTACGTAGGAACGCTGATACCCCTCCGCATCAATAAGACCGAGGTCAACAAAACCACCGAAGGAATTCTTCATGTTCCTGAAGACGGCAATGAACCTTTTCTGATCGGCAATATCCTCGAATGACTTATCATGGATAATAAGATTCAGAGCAGAGATGCGCTCTTCAATAAAAGACTCCAGAGACCGCTTGGTGTTGGAGGCAAGCTGGGAGATGGGGTGGATCATCTCCACCCTGAGCACCTTTTGATACTGATAGTAATTAACAGCAGTCATGATGACAAGGGGAGCCAAAGAGACTAAAGCGGTAAGAGAAACCAGATACTTCCACAACCGGCGATAACGGAACCTCCCCCCCTCTGATTTACCCTCATCAGCCCAATAATCAGGGATAATCCTGCGAAGAAACTTCAAACCCCTTCTCTCCCTTACTTCTTACGTCGTATGTCGTATGTCGTATGTCGTACGTCGTACGTCTTATGACTTATGTTTTATGTTTTTTAGTCAGGTTCAGCTTCCGATAGGCCTCTTTCATCGTTTGAGATAGGACATCAATATCCACCGGTTTTTTCAAATAAGCAAAGGCACCGAGCTCTCTGGCCAGTATCTCCTCCCTTTCCGTGCCATGGCCGGTCAGGATAATTACCTCCACATTGGGATGTTCTCTCTTTACCCGACGGAGGACCTCGATACCATCAATGCCCGGCATCTTCAAATCGAGGACCATGACCTCAGGTTCCTCACTCTCCACGAACGATAGTGCCTCCTCGCCATTATAGGCCACCGCAGCCTCTATGTGCCTCGTCTGTAATCGTTCTGATAAGGTCTGGACAAACTCTTTCTCATCGTCTACCAGGAGGATTCTTGAAGGCAGCTCAAAGTCAAATTTGGGAGGATAGATGGCAGGGGGTTCAAATTTAGGCCCCACACGGGTATGGGCGCTTTTCACTCCAGCAACGGTACCGGCGATCCTCCAGAGTTCCTTTTCCAGGTGCTCCAATCTCAACACATATTTATTTATCATGATGGTAATATTACCATTGTTACAGGATACTTCAACTTCATGACCCCCCTCGGCAAGAGCGACGTTGACCTGTGCCGCCAGCACGAAATCATCCGCCGCCTGCTGAGATTTTGGTGTCGTCTCCAGGGCTTTTTTAGTTACATTGTCACAAATAATTTTCCCGGCCTCTTCCACAGAGCTTTCATGCATGGGAATCTTAATGTCATAAAGACTCGTATCCCACGGACCAAGACCAAAGAGATATTTAGTCCACTCACGGCACTCATTGTCGTCTTTTCTAATGATACGCTGGGCCTCCTTTTCCGATACCCCTTCCTTCTCCATAGCTTGGGCAGCCCTATAATCGTGACTGGCCACAATACATACCTTTAAAATATGGGTAATATCCCGCGGTAAAAGATGGCCGGCAAACCCATGATAAACGATGTTGTTTTCCTTAACGTGCCGGGCAAGGATCGCTTTGACATAGGCAACATTCCGTACCTTCTCATGGGTAAATTTACTAAACACCGAAGGGGGGCCGTACATGGCACGTTTGAGCCTCTCCTGGGAAACATTATAAAGCTTTGCTGTTTCCTCGAGAAGCTCTTCGCCGATGCACCCGTAGCCCAGCCTCTGGGCTACCATTTTTGCCACCTCATCTGCCCTGCAGTAAGACCCGCTAAAAATGGTAATCATTGCCATAACTCTACTCCTTCAAATTTATCGAGACGTTATTATTTAAGTCATATGTCGTATGTCGTATGTCGTATGTCTTTTTGAGATAACTGATAAAAACCCCCTTTCATCCCTTACCTCGACTTATGACTTATGACTTACGACTTACGACTTATGACTTACGACTTATGACTTATGACTTACGACATTTTTTGAAACAGGCAGCCCCTTGAAACACACTGTAAGCAAGGGACATTCATTTTCCTGTGAATCTCTGTGTGCCGATTCGTGAATGCTCTCAATCGCCATGGCTATACTATGAGATATGTGATCTTCACCAATCTTTTCATACAGATGAGTACGCTTCAGCACATCCAGAACGGCATCATTCAAGCCGGCAAGGGAAACATCGTAGCCGGCTTCACGCAGTCTACCTATAAGTAACGAGAGCATCTCCTCCCCGGAGGCGTCAAGCTCGTTGATGCCGTGACCGATAATGAGAACATGTTTCAACTCCGGCATAGAGGCTACCTCTTCCAGCACCCTTTCCTCGAGGTAGTTTACATTAGCAAAAAATAAAGAACTGTTAAAGCGAATTACGGCGATATGCCTGCACTGTTCGAGACCGAAACGGGCGGCATTTCGATAGGTACCGTCTGTATATTTCGACAGCATTGCCATGTCCGGCCTCATATTTCTGAGCAGATACAGGCCGATAGACAGTACAACGCCGATAAGTATCCCCCTGTCCAGATGCGGGGCAAAGATCAGAGTGCCAACGAAGCTGATAACAGCAATAACACCGTCATACCTCTGGGCCTGCCAGGTATGGATAAACCCCCGCACATTTATCAAACCTACTACCGCCATCATAATAATAGCGGCGAGGACCGATTGGGGCAGGTGGTACAAAAGCGGTGTGAAAAACAAGAGGGCAATGACGACCACGCCACTGGTAAATACACTCGACATGCCGGTCACAGCACCCGCCTGGATGTTCACGGCAGATCGGGAGAAAGAACCGGATACCGGATAACTTTGGCCAAGCGACCCGATAATGTTAGCTAACCCCTGGCCGATCAATTCCTGATTGGGATCCAGACGTTGGCCGGTCCTTGCCGCCATGGCCTTGGCAATAGAGATCGCCTCCATAAAACCGAGAAGGGAAATTATTGCCGCCATGGGAAAAAGACTGAGCATGACAGTAAAATTGATCTTCGGCAGGGTAAAACCGGGAAGACCCCTCGGGATTTCACCCACCACAGAACCACCGCCGACAAAAGTAATAGCCTTCTCCTGCAGACGGCGATTTCCCACCTTAAGCCGCCATCTTCGCCCATCAGTCTTTAAGTCCGCCGGTAATTCCCCCGCCGTATAGAATTTCAGTTTCCCCTTACCTTCTTCCACGGCGGCAAACTCAAGGGCGCGCATCTTGCTGCGATATACATGAGACTTCTCTTTCAATCCCTCGATCTCGAGATTCAATAGCTCCACCTGGTGCTTAAGTTCCATGACGGCAACTGAGTGTGAACCATTTGCATTCTTAGCATCTTCGATCTTATCGTTCAGAGGTATCCTCGCCCTGTTCCCCTCCTCGATTTTATTTAGGATACCATTGTACTCTTCGATAGTCTTCTTTACGTAAGGCGAGGCGATCAGGGCAAACTCACCCTTATAGCTATGCTCAAATCCGCCGGCCCAGGAAATCAGGGTGGTAACCACCACGGCAACCAGTACATTCGGTATCCTCGGATTGACGCGTTTCAGAACTACCATAATGGCAAAGGCCAAGACAGCCAATCCAATGGTCGGCCAGTGGGTCGAAACCAGGGCAGCTTTGCATGCATTAAGGACGGTTTCGTAGTGATGTTCCGCATTGTCCACCTCAACCCCGAACAGTTTTGCAAGCTGAGACGAGGCAATGATAAGGGCTGCGGCATTGGTAAAACCGTTTACCACGGGGTGAGAGAGGAAATTAACCACCAGGCCGAGCCTGAGGACACCAAGGGCAAATTGAAAGATCCCCACCAATAGGGCAAGAAAGATAGCGTAGGCAATAAAAGCTTCACCCCCTGCTGTTGCCAGCGGCTCCAGGGCGGTAGCCGTCATCAGGGAAACCACGGCAACCGGTCCTGTAGCAAGCTGGTGGCTTGAACCAAACAGGGCGGCGACCATGGGTGGCAGGAAGGCTGCATAAAGGCCATAGTAAACAGGCAGGCCAGCTAATTGGGCATAGGCCATGGATTGAGGGATTAAGACAAGGGCAACCGTCAGACCGGAAATTAGATCTGCACGAAGATCAGGGGTGCTATAGCGCTCAAACCATTTCAGGAAAGGGAAAATCCGTGTCCACATTACGATAAAAAGCCTCCAAAGTTTTATGAACTTACTTCACCAAAAGCCTGGCCATTTCGTGGAACACCTCCAGGGTACGCACTACACCAACCACCTCCTTGTCCTTAAGGACGGGCAGCAAACTGATGTTACTGTCCACCATCTCGTAGATAACCTTTATGATGTGGTCTTCATAATCCACCGTCGTCTTGACAAGGCGCATCACATCACTTACCGGACGTTCGGCCCGTTCCTCAATGCCCTTCCACAGCTTGTCGGTGGGTATCTTAGATAGCTTCGGATCCACTTTCACATCGAACAGCTTTTTCCGCACATCTATCAGCAGACCCGTGAGAAACTCCGGCTCCAGCCCGCGCAGGATATCCCTTCGCCGGACTGTCCCCAGAAGCTCGGATTTCTCATTGAAAACAAGCATAAAGCGTGGGGGGTGTTTTCGGCCACCCTTAACGACCTCCGCCTTTTCCATCTCCGCCATGGCCTGACGGAGAGTAAACCAGTAAGGAATACTCACATATTCATCCAGGGGTATCATCATCTCCCCTGCCCGTTTTAGTTCCATCGCTCAACTCCTTTATCTATAGTAATTAGTCAGTTCTCAACCTCCATCGCCCCCCTTATAGATACCCTTCAGACCAATATCGTAAAAATATAACAAATATATGCAACTTCTGCAAACAGAAAGAAATGATAAAAAGAGCAACATTGACAAATGGATGATGTGGATGATGTGGATGATGGGGAC